>JBAUIP010000477.1:0-5843 GCA_049683055.1 Pricia sp. | reverse complement strand
AGGTCTGTCCTTCTAAGGCACCTACCGTGATTTCAAGCGGAAGGTCTTCCTTGATCTTGCCTACCTCCGATTCGTCGACTTTTCCCTCAAAAATCATTTTTTCGACATCGGCAATCGCGGCAATGGTGGTGCCTTCGTTGAAGGTGTTGCTTTCGATGACCTGGTTGCCGACTTCCACGGGGACTTCGAGTACCATACCGCTGACGGTGGATCGAATCTGGGTATTGGCCGCATTGCCATAGCCCTTCGTGGTACCCGTCTTCACGATGTCGTAGCGTTTGTTCGCTGCGTTGTAGGTCTGTTTGGCCTGGTCATGGGCCACTTGGGCCCGTTCAAGGTCCACTTTTGAGATGACGCCTTTGTCGAACAGTCCTTTTTGCCGTTGCAAGTTTCGCAACTGGTCGTCTAGCGCAATCTTTGATTCGTCTATGGAATTACGCGCGTCGTTCAGGGCGTTCAAATTAGGAACGACCTTGATACGGCAGAGCAGGTCACCGGATTTGACGTAGTCCCCGCCTTCCACAAAAATCTCTTCGATGACTCCGGAAATGTTAGGTTTGATAAGCACTTCTTCCAGCGGAAGGATGCTGCCCGTGGCGACCGTCTTTTTGATAATGGTCTTTTTTTCCGGTTTTTCGGTCTCGTAGACGACAGGATCTTCGGCATTCTTTTGATAGAGGTAGTACATGGCCCCGCCGAAGGTTAAAACAATAAGGATTAAGATGATTCTAGTGACTGATTTTTTCATTTTGATTGATTTATTATTCGGTTCTAAGCGCGTCGATAGGCCGGACTTTGATGGCACTTTGGGCGGGGATAAATCCCGCTAATAATCCTGAAACAACCAATATGCCCAAGGCCCCCAGCACCACGCCCACGCTTACACTGGGATTTAAAAACATATCGACCGGCCCGCTCATTTCCAACAGCGCATTTATTCCATAGATGACCAAAGCCCCAAACGAAATGCCTGCCATACCCGAAATAGTGGTCAAAAAAACGGATTCCATCAACACTTGCAACTTGATGGAGCCTGGCTGTTCTCCCAAAGCACGGCGGATGCCGATTTCTTTAGTGCGCTCCTTGACGACGATGAGCATGATGTTGCTAACGCCGATGATACCCGAAAGTAAGACCAAAATCCCAACAAAATAAGCGATAAACTTGATGGCCCAGAACAAGCTCTGCACCCGATTAAATTGTTCGTAAAGGTCGAAATAGCCAATAGCACGATTATCATCGGGATGCACCTTTCGGTTCTGCTTCAATATCGACACCACCTGCTCTTTCAGGTCCGTGATGGAGTGGCCATCATCGGCGGTGATGGCCATCCACCCGACGTCATTGGCCCGGTTAAAGGCTTGGGAAAAGGTGGTAAAGGGAACGAAAATCTGTTTTTGGCCCTGTTCGCCGTTGTTGTCGTCCAGTCGTTTGTAAGTGCCGATGACCATAAAGTTGACACCTTGAATTTTGATGTAGGTGCCGAGCGGATCTTCGCCCCTATCGTAGAGTTCCGTTTTGACCCCGTTCCCGATGATGGCGACTTTTCGTTTTTGTTCGATATCGGATTGGTTGATGAACCTTCCCGAAGTGATTCCGAGCGGATCTTGTTTGATGATTTCGGGATAATCGCCAAAGACATTATAGGCGCCCGTTTTGATGCCCCGTACTACGTTGCTTCCCCCGCCGAAGCCGCCGAGCCGGTTTCTGGGGGATACGAAACGAAGGTTCGGCATACTGTTGTTGAGGGTCTCAACATCTTCTAACTTGAACTCAAAACTCCTTCCCTTGGGGAGGCCTTCATATTCCTTAGAAGTCGCCTGGGTCCAGATAAACATGGTATTGGTGGCGATATCACCGAAATCGGTCATGATTCCATTTTGCATCCCTTTGCCCGCCGCCAGTAGAATCAAGAGAATAAAAATGCCCCAGAACACCCCGAAAGCGGTCAGCACCGTCCGGAACCAGTTGCCGGTCAGCACTTCCATTATTTCCTTCCAACGGTCTCTGTTAAACATTCCTCACTTCGTGAAAATTCCAAAAAACAAATTCCAGATTCCAAAAAACATCAAATTCCAAACCTACCTACAGGCCGGCAGGCTTCAAAAACTTGATGGAAGACGCCAGTCCTCGGCTTTTGAAAATTCTATACTCACAACTTTGAATTCATAGCTCGCATTATTCATCCCTCAACGCATCGATGACATGAATGTTCGCCGCCCGCCATGCAGGGAAAAATCCCGCAAGCGCACCGGCAAAAACCAGCACGAACACCGTCGACAAAGCCACATTGAAATTTACAGAGGGGTTCAACACATAATCCACTTCAATGTGCGGACCCACCAACTCCAGTAATCCCATGCTGAAAATAAGTCCTGCAAAGCCAGAAATAGCGGTGATGAAAACGGATTCGTGCAAAATCATCCCGACTATTTCCCAAGGTTTGGCGCCGAGGGCCTTCCGGATTCCAATTTCACGGGTACGCTCTTTCACCACGATAAGCATGATGTTGCTTACCCCGACCACCCCGGCGATAATAGTGCAGATGCCGACAAACCAAAAAAACAGTTTCATGTTATTGGAGAGGGTGTAAAATCGTTTGGCTTCTTCCATGGGGTTCCAAATATGGATAGCACTTTCATCATCGGGGGCCACCGTATGGGCGGAATAGAGATAATCGCGCAACTCATTTTTAAAGGTGACTGACTGCGCCACCGCATCCTCGAAATTCTCTCGGGGAGGAAGCATATAAATCAGGTTTCCTATGCGGTCACCGCCATTAAAAATGAGTTGCGTGGTAGTATAGGGGATGAAAATGCGGTCTTCTTCCCGTTCGCCGGCCCTGTCGGTAAAGACACCGACAATTTTGAAAGGTACCCCGCCAATTTTAATAGTCTCACCGATGGGGGTATCCACTTTGTCAAAAACATCCTTTTTAATCACTTTTCCAATGATGGCCACCTTGTTGCGTTGCTCAACGTCTAGCTCGTTGATGAAACGGCCTTCATGAATCGTTGCATTTTCGATGGGCTGTAAATCGGCAGATGTTCCCTGAACTTGATAGATCAGGGCCTCGTCTCCATAGGTCGTTGTAGCGCTATCGATAAAAACGAACTTTGAGGCACGTTCGATTTTGTCGCCCATCTGATCGGAAACCGTGGCGTAGTCCCTATTCCGGAATTGAATGCGCCGACCCGGATTCAACCCCTGATATTCCTTAGTGGTCACCCCAGGCCAGACCCAGACGCTGGTGGCGGCATCGCTTTCGAATTCCTCGGCGATACCGTTGCGCATGCCTTGGCCAAAGCCTAATAAAATTACAAGAATGAAGATGCCCGAGGCAACGGATAGGCCCGTGAGAAAGGTCCGCAACTTATTTTTACGGATGGTGTCGAAAATTTCCTGCCACCTTTCGATGTCGAACATGAAGCGATGATTACGGACCGGGGGGCTCGATCCAGTGATTGATGAATAGGATGGGGAATATCCTATATATAAAGACTACAGAAAGCGGGACTTCGTTACACTAGACCTCCTTAAAAAAATGTTAAACTTCTGGGGCCGATCTGGCTTTCATCTTTTTGTAAACAAAGTAAAATAGGACGCCGATAGCAATATAGGGGATGGCCATCAGATAAACGATTCCGTTATTGATGCCTTCAGCGGTCGAGGTATTGCCCTCACTTTCCAAAACGGCCCGGCACATAGCGCATTGGGCATCTGCGGTCTGGGGAAGCAGAAAAAATATGGTCGCCAACAGGATGAATGCTATCTTTTTCATATCCGTATTCAATTTTAACTGACGTAATAGGGTGAAATCATCAGGTAGACGACTACGCCCGTCACGGCCACATACAGCCAAATGGGAAAGGTGACCTTAGCCCATTTGCGGTGTTTTTCGAACTTTTTCAAGTAGGCGAACGAATAGGTCTTGAGCACTAAAGGAATCACGCCGATCGATAACGCGATGTGCGAGATCAGAATGAAAAAATACAAATAGCGAACGGCACCTTCTCCCCCATAGGAAGTCGACTCCGAGGTCATATGGTAGGCGACGTACATCACTAAAAACAAAAGGGACAGTACGATACAGCTGGTCATCAGGTTTTGATGCAGCTTCCGCTTTCCGTTGAGGATGGCCCAAAGGGCAATCAGCAGCAGCACGGCGGTGAGTCCGTTGATGGTCGCATAGATCGGTGGCAAAAATGCGAGCCTTTCGACGTTCGGTATCCTGACCCCGAACAGAATGGCCACTACGACCGGTACGGCGATGGAGACTATGGTAATCCATCGGTTATACTTCTTTTCGTTCAGCGCTACACTTTCCATTTCCAGTCCAATAAATTTACTCGTCCAAAAGCTTTTTGATATCCTTTCTTAGGATGGATATCTGTTCTTTTTCCCCTTGCTCGTTTTCGCCTTTAGATTCTTCGATCATGCCCCGATAGTAAACGATCGGATTTCCGAATTCATCAACACGAGATCGCATATAACCTTCTTCGTCCACTAAAGCAAAGAGGCCGGAATGCTCGAACCCACCGGGAGCCTCTTCATTTTCCGCGGCGAATATGTTGAAGCCTTGATTGGCCAACTTATAGATTTCCTCTTGATCTCCGGTCATCAAATGCCAATCGGGGTCGTCGATTCCATATTTCTCGGTATACTCTCTTAAAACCGCTGGGGTATCGAACTTAGGGGTAATCGAAAAAGAGGCGACCCCAAAATCGTCCCGGCCCTCAAATTCTTCTTGCAAAGCCACCAAATTTTTGGTCATAATGGGACAGATGGAGGGACATCGGGTAAAGAAAAAATCCACCACATAGACCTTGCCCAGATAATCTTCGTCGGTCACCAGTACGCTGTCCTGATCGTAGAACTCGAAAGAGGGCACTTTGCGTTTCTCCCCGTCGAACATGACATAGGCCAACTCTTCGGAACCGGAGGCCGGAGCCACGCTCATCCGGTCGTTCTCAACGATGTCACCGCTCTTCAAGCGATCAACAATTCTCGGAACGAAAATGATACCGAAAATTAGGATAATCAGGGATATCCAAATGTAAGTGTATTTTTTGTTCATCGCTCTGTTCTAGCTTGTCGGCCTTCTGTTCTAGCTTGTCGACCTTTTGAGTACCGTTCGCCGCCTAAGGTGATTCTCGATGGCCCGCTATTTTGCCCGCTCCGCGTTGTTCTTTTTTAGCGCCAATCGATATTCGGCAAGGATAATCTTTACATCATCGACCATTTTGTTGTTGAGATCTGCCACGGAAGCGGTATTGAAACCATACTTGGTGCCCACATCCTCATCGTTCGCCCTTCCCCGTAGACTGCCATCCTTATCAATAATAAACACATATGGAGTGGCCGCATTTTCATCTAAGGACAAATCGGTATCCAGAGTGGCAAAAAAGGAACGTATCGCCTCTTCTTCCGCGAAGACGAAATTCCATTTTTTCATATCGGTGATATTTCCGAGGTCGCTTACCAATTCTTCTACTTTAGCTTGGGTACCCTCGGGCTGTAGCATCACGAATTGCAGGTCGTTGAACTCAAAAAAGCGCTTGTAAATCTTTTCGTTGAGGTTGAAGGCGTTTCCTTTTTTGTTCTCGATTTCGCTTCCTAGAAAACCGAGGATAGTTATTTTTCCATCCAAGGAAACGGAGGCATCGATCGCCGATACGTCACCTACCTCTTCGTTAAGTACCGGAAGCTTTCCGAAATTGTTGACCCCCGAAGCAAAAAAGAGGTAGGCCACTATCGGTAAAATAAACAAGATGGCAAGAACGACGGTCTTTTTCATGGGTCTGAAATCCGTTGCAAAATTAAAAAAGACGGTTATGAAACCG
>JBAUIP010000476.1:0-1639 GCA_049683055.1 Pricia sp. | reverse complement strand
CGTTGAGTTCGTTGGTTTCGTAACCGTCTTCGTCATTATCGAACGCATCACCGCCTTGGGCAAGCTTTTTCAAGGGTTCCACGATTCCAATTTTTGAACCGTAGGCCAAAAGTTTGATGTTATCGCGCAATTTGAAAAGGGTAGAAGAGAGCATCTTAATACGGGCGTGGTTCGGTTCGTACTTGCCCCGGCCCAAGTCATTATTATAGTTGAGGTAGAGAATAATCTGATCGATGTGCTTGAAATCTTCCGAATATGCATGCACTAGATGCATTTGGTTGGCGAGGTCGTAGCCGGCGTAACCGTATTCGTACACTGCTATCCCCTTCACTTTTTCCTCGATGCGTTTTCCGGTTGAGCTGTCGTAATCCTGATGAAAACCTTCTATAAACGAATCTCCGATCAGGGCGACCTCGTATCCTTTTTCAGTGGGTTCAAACTCCCGATGTGAATTGAAGCCCGCTTGATTGATATGGAACTCCGAAAAATTTTGGTTCCTATTTCCTGTAACCGAGTATCCCCTATTATCGGGCACTCTTTTTTCTACGCCAAGTTCATCGATAAACCGAGGCGGGTCTTCGGTGTACAGATGCAGCATCCTCACTATTCCTTCCAAAAGCAATAGGATAAGGAAAATATATAGGACGGATTTTAAGAGGAATTTTCTCACGGATACATCCTATTAAAATTGAAAATAAATAAACGAACGGTTGACGCCATCATCGTAAAACAATAAGATACCTAAAAAGACCAGCGTATACAATAGAAGGCGAACGGGCCTGTACTTGAATTTAAAGGGATGCCTTTCATCTTTTCGGATGAGAAATTCGTAAAAGGTAAATACACCGATGAGCACAAAAAAGTCTAACATTCTGTACCCCATCGGATGCATGTAGGGCGCATAGCTAAAATCGGTGAAGATGCGGTCGATATAGGCAAACGCATCGGAAATGGACGGCGATCGGAAAAATATTCGCGAAAAGGTGACCAGTGAAAAGGTAAGCAGCACCTGTAAAATTTCAACCGGGGTCGGTAACCAGGTATTTTCGGCAATCACGTTACCGGAATAAAGCCTGTTACGGCCCATCAGAAAAACGGGAATATAGAGTAGGGCGTGCATGCCTCCCCAGAAAACGAAGGTCCAGTTCGCCCCGTGCCAAAGGCCACTGACCAAAAATATAATACAGATGTTCCGAACCGATTTTAATTGACTTACCCTCGAGCCACCAAGGGGAATATAGATATAGTGCCGAAACCAGGTGGAGAGCGAGACGTGCCATCGCTGCCAGTATTCCGCCATATTTCTGGAGAAATTAGGAAACTTAAAGTTCGACATCAGCTCTATACCGAACAGTTTTGCGGTACCGATGGCGATATCGGTATAGCCGCTAAAATCGCCGTAGACCTGAAAACTGAACAAGCAGACCCCTAAGACCAGGGTAGAAGCAGGGTAATCGGCATAATTTGCAAATATATCATCGACGATGGGGGCGAGGGAGTCTGCAATCACCATTTTTTTGAAGAATCCCCAAAGAATGAGCTGAAGCCCGCTGACCGCTTGGGCATAGGTGAAGATACGTCGGGCATTTATTTGGCCCAACAAGTTGGAGGCACGTTCGATAGGGCCGGCGACCAGTTG
>JBAUIP010000475.1:0-4329 GCA_049683055.1 Pricia sp. | reverse complement strand
CCCATCACCGGTGAGACCGTAAATGTAGTACTCCAAGAGGATGCCGACCAATTGGAAGAGGTCGTGGTCGTAGGATATGGTACCCAGAAAAAAAGTGACGTGACCGGATCGGTGGCCAGTGTCAATATCGAGGAGGCTACAGCGGTACCCACGACCAACGTCTCCGAATTGCTTCGGGGCCGTGCGGCAGGTGTTCAGGTTAACTTGGCCGATGCAAGGCCCGGCGGTAATTCCAATATCGTCATCCGCGGTAAGGTATCCCTCGAGGGCAACGATCCCCTCATTATCGTCGATGGCATCCCCTACGATAATATCAATGATGTAGCCGCGGAGGATATAGTATCCGTAGAAGTACTAAAAGACGCTTCTTCCCAAGCCATTTATGGGGCAAGGGCCGCCAACGGGGTCATCCTCATAACCACAAAACGCGGAAAGGAAGGTAAATTCAATGTCGACTATCATGGATATACCACCATACAGACCTTGACCAAGAACTTCGACCTATACTCCGCCGAAGAATTCGCTCAACTTAGAAGGGAAGCGAACCGGTCGGATAGCGAGAGCGGGGATTATTTGGACGACTCCGTTATTTTCAACGATTTTGAGCTCGAATCGCTCCAAAACCGCAATTTTGTCGACTGGGAGGAACTGGTATTGGAAGATGCCGTTATCAACAGCCATTCCCTTAGCGTTTCAGACGGCGGGGAAAGAACCCAAGTCTATACCAGCCTCAACTATTTTGACCAAGACGGACTGATTCCCACCTCCGGTTTTGAACGCGGTACCTTTCGGCTTAACGTCGACCAGCAGATAACGGATAAATTCAGCCTTCAGGCCAATATCAACCTGCAGAACAGCCGGCAGGATATCGAAAGTAGTTCCCTCAACTTTATCAGTATCTCGCCCCTGGCCAAACCTTTTGACGAGGAGGGCAACTTGGTCAAAGAACCCTTGGGCACAGGGTCTACTAGAATCAATCCGCTATGGAACATCCGGGAATCGGACAATGAGGTCAAGACCCGGCTAACGGATATCAATCTGGTGGGAAACTACCAAATCATCCCCAGTCTATCCTATAAACTGAACACCTTTTTAAGGAATCGGGACGAACAGACCGGCATCTATCGGTCAAGCCAGCATTCCGACGGGGATGGGGACCGCAACGGCAGGGCCATCCTCGGAAACGAGACCTATAAGGAATTGCTGATCGAAAATATCGTCAACTATATCCCCGAAATCAATGAGGCCAACGAACTCGATTTCACGTTCGTCAATGCGATCAGTGAAAGAAGAAATGAAAATACGACGATTACGAAACAAGGCTTTCCCAATGATGCCCTTGGCTATAACGGTAATGCTACCGAGATTACCGACACTACCCGCGACGTAAGCCTTAGAAAACTAGTCTCTTTTTTAGGTCGTGCCCGATATAATTTGTTGAACCGGTACCTGTTGACCCTAACGGCAAGGGCCGATGCTTCGACCGTGTTTGCCGAGAACAATAAATGGGGATTTTTTCCCGCTGCGGCCTTGGCCTGGAAAATGCATGAGGAGGAATTTTTGAAGGGTTCCGACGCCATCACCCAAATGAAGCTTAGGGTCAGTTATGGCGATACCGGCAACGAGGGAATACAGCCCAGCCAATCCTTAGGTGTGGCCGATGACCTTCCCTATGTGTTCGGCGGAGTCAGCACAGGGGGCTTTGCGCCTTTGCAACGCCTGCCGAACCCGGCCCTGAAATGGGAGACCACCACCACCCTCAACGTAGGGCTTGATTTCGGACTCTTTAAAAATGTCCTGACGGGTTCTTTGGAATACTACAAGGCCAACACCACCGATTTTCTGTTGGACCGATTACTTTCCGGACTATCGGGATATTCCGTTACCCGCTTTAATATCGGAGAGGTCGAGAACAAAGGTTTTGAAGCCACTTTAAATGGCAATATCATCAGAAATGAAAATTTAAACTGGTCGATGGGACTTACATTTTCCACCAACGACAACAAGGTTCTGGCACTCGACGGGGAACTGGACGAAAACGGGGAGCCCTTGGATTTTGTGACCCAAGGCCTGTTTATCGGCGAACCCATAGACAATATCTACCAGTTTCAGTTCGATGGCATTTGGCAAGAAGGTGATGATATCGCCAATTCGGCCCAGCCCGATGCCCTCCCTGGGGATATTAGGGTCATCGATAGAAACGACGATGGCGAGATCAACGACGACGATCGGGTAATTATTGATCAAAACCCCAATTGGTACGGATCTATCAACACCACGCTCGAGTTCAAGGGCTTTGAACTATTCGCCGACTTCTACATCGTACAGGGAGCGACACGGCTGAACAACTACCTGTCCGATTTTGACAACGGGGCTACCTTGCAGGGCGCGCTGAACGGAATCAAGGTGGACTACTATTTGCCCGAAGACCCATCTACCGAATTCCCCCAGCCCCGTACTACGGCTCCCCAGTATATTTTTGCTTTGGCGGTCAGGGATGCTTCATATACCCGATTGCGGACCTTATCCCTTGGGTACAACATCCCGGTGAAAACCCTTTCAAAGATAGGACTGGCCAATGCCAAGGTATATGTTACCGGCACCAATCTATTTACGTTCACCGATTACAGATCTTATAGTCCGGAAAACAATGCCGGCGCCTTTCCCGATGCCAAAGGGTTGACGGTGGGGGTAAGGCTTGGATTGTGAGAAGGGACTAGGGGCTAGGGTATTGACCCTACATAAAATGAATTCAAAAAAGTGAATGATGAAGAGAAAATTTAAAGTAAAAAAAGGCGTGGTCTGGCTTTGCCTCCTGATGCTGTCATTGGGTTGTGAAGAATATTTGGAGGATGAACTGCTTTCGGAAACCTCCGCAGATTTCCTATACAACACCCCCCAAGGTCTGGAAGATGCCGTCGTAGGCCTTTACAATCTAGACCGCAAAATCTACGAAAATAATCAACTCGAAAATTCCGCCATTCCATTGATTCCCCAAGCAAAATCCGACTTGGTCTTGGGCAGGGCCGGCCATATCGCCTTCTTCGCCCGATTGGGCTGGGGCATTGACCAGACCAGTTTTGGAACGAGGCGTTTAGATCAATACTGGCAACATTACTACCGACTGATCGATAGAGCGAACGCGGTAATCCAATCCGCCGAAAACCTCGAAAGCCTAGAAGCCGAATCGAAAAACCAGATTATTGCGGAAGCCAAGGCTTTTAGGGCAAATTCCTATTTCACCTTATACCGTCAATTCAACAATATCTTCATTACAACAGAACCGACCACTCCCGATAACGCCTTTGACCGGCCACAGGACAAATCGTCGGAGGAAGATATATTCGCTTTGATTAATGAAGACCTTGATTTCGCCATAGCCAATCTGGAGTGGACCACCGAGGAGTTCGGAAGGTGGACGCAGGCAGCCGTCCGCCACGTGAAGGCTAAAGTAGCCATCTGGGAAGAGGACTTTACCGGGGCCGCCTCACAGACCGATGCCATCATCGATAATGGCAATTATAGCTTGGTACCTGATACAAATACCGTTTTTGAGGGCGATATGAACCATTCAGAAAGTCTTTTCGTTGTTCAGTTCGCGGATGCGGAAGTTGGCGGCGGCGATTTCACCCAAATCAATTTTACCTTAGTCCCCGCCTACAACCGGGTACCCGGCGCCAAACTGTCCATCGACAACGGGGGACGCGGGAACGGGGGACTCTTGATGAACGATTATCTGCGCAACCTGCTCAAGGAAGATCCGAACGACGACCGCGACAATGGAACCTATTATATTACCGCCTACAAATACAACGACGAGGCGAACCTGCCCCCGGGCAAGCAAGTGGGCGATACGATCGACCTGTACGACCAGTTTAGCGAAGATGAAAGCGAACGCCAAAATTACTATCAGACCATCAATCCCGCCTGTATCAAATTCCTTCAGGAAGATGCGGCCCCGACCGAAGTCGGTCACATATCGAATATCATGGTATATCGCCTGGCAGAGACCTATTTGATCGGTGCCGAAGCCCACATGATGCTTAGCAACACGGCGAAGGCCATAGATTATCTAAACGCGGTGCGGACCCGGGCCAACACCGCCCCTGTTACTAGTATCGATATTCAGGCTATTCTGGAAGAAAGAGCCCGGGAACTGGCTTTTGAGGGCCAACGCTTTTATATTTTAAAACGTTTGGGGCTCTTGGTCGAATACCTCCGCGACCACGCCGGTAACGATAATTTTTGGAACATTGCACGGGAACGTATCGAGCCGTATATGGTAAACTGGCCTATTCCCACGGCCGAAATCGAGTTATTGGGCCCGAA
>JBAUIP010000474.1:0-21632 GCA_049683055.1 Pricia sp. | reverse complement strand
TAAAATCGGGCCAAAATACGTCAATAAAATATAATTCGGCATACGCAATCTGCCAAAGCAAAAAATTGCTGATCCGGCATTCCCCACTGGTCCGGATTAGCAAGTCAACATCGGGCAAATCGTGCGTGTAAAGATGGTTATTAATAATGGCATCGTCAATATCATTAACTCTAATTATATTATTTTTAACTTTGATGCTAATTTCTTTTACGGCATTCTTGATTTCTTCGCGGGCCCCATAACTCAGGGCTAAAGTCAGGGTCATTCCGGTATGGCCCCCTGTTTTTTCCATGACCTCTTTCAGTTCGCGGTGCGCCTTTTTAGGAAGGGATTCGATATCGCCAATCGTATTGAGTTTAACGTTGTTCTCGATAAAGGTGGGAAGTTCTTTTTTTAGGGAGGATACCAAAAGCCGCATCAAGGTATCGATCTCGATTTTGGGGCGTTTCCAGTTTTCGGTGGAAAAGGTGTACAGAGTCAGAAATTCAAGTCCGATCTGGACGCAGTCCTCCACCGTTCTACGGACGGTGTTCACTCCATTTTCATGACCGAAGACCCGCAGTTTGCCCTGTTGCTTCGCCCATCGACCGTTACCATCCATGATTATGGCGATGTGGCGGGGCCTATTTTTTTCGTCTAGTTCTTCAAGGGGGTTCATGCCGGTGGGGATGCTATAAACTTGAGACTGGTGCCATACCATTCTTAAGAGGGGGCAAACTTATGCAATCTTAATGGAATACCCCAAAAGCACGGATGCAAAAACCCGAACTTGGATTCGTCCGATAGGGAAAAAGGTCTCACCCACCTTACTCGAAATTCGCACAACAGGGTTTTCTTCCGAAAGTGTAAGTTAGGGTTAATCCCGAGAAAACATACCAATCATCGCTAAAAATATTGCCGAACTGCAGGTCGCCCAACTGCTGGCTGACATTCAGTTTTTCGGGATTGCTTCCGTCGAGGTTATCGGTAAAGGTGTAGCGCGCTCCGATTTCGGCCCCTAGAATAAAGAACCGGTTCAAGCGTAGTTTGGCACCAACGGTCATGGGGATGGCAAAAGCCCCGTCCTTTTGGCCGATATCGATCATTCGACCGGCATCGAAATAATTGTAATCATATCGGAAATAGGTCACCCCGGTATATAAATAAGGAGTAAAGGCGGGGCCGAGATTGTGCAGGTTATACTCGACAAAATTGAATTCCAGTCCTGCAGAGGCCTCGAGGATGGAATTATCGGCCACAAACCCCCGTTGCTGTCGCGACGGAATGCTCGATTTCGCATCGTCGGCCGTAAACTTTCCATAGATCATACTGGCCCGCCAGGCGTAGCGTTTGGCGATGTTCCATTTGAAGAGTCCGCCCACGGCAATATCGGAGGGCAGCACATAGTTCGTTCGACCGACATCGCCGATATTATTGGCGCCCCCGGCAAAAAGGCCGACCTCGTAGGTCTGGGCGCTCAATGGGCCGATGGCACATATTAGGAGTACGATGAAATATCGTTTCATATAGGATACGGTTCCACACATCAATATCAAGCTTGAACTCAGGATGCCGGTTTATACTTGCGGACTTTGACTCCGACCCGACCTGAATTAAGGGCTGCAAATATAGCAATTGCGCACAATCAAAACAGCCTGCGTTCATTCTTGATAAACTGGATTAAAGGATATTTATTGTTTTGGATGGGATCAATTCCGCCGATCTTCGCCCCAAAGGAGTTTGTTGCGAATGGTCTTGAGGAAGCTCTCCGAGCTATACTCGATCATTTTGATGGTAAAATCGGCTTTTTTGATGGTGATTTCCTTGCCGTTTTCGACGGATGCAATTCGGGAATCCAGTGAAATCAAATGCTGGTCTTCCCGACCGGATACCTTGAGCCGAATCACCGTATCGTCGGAAATCACAAGCGGACGGGCGTTCAGGTTGTGCGGCGCAATCGGTGTAAGCACTAGGGACTTGGCCGTGGGAACGATGACCGGGCCGCCGCAGCTCAGGGAGTAGCCCGTGGAACCGGTAGGTGTCGATACGATGAGGCCATCCGCCCAATATGAGGTTAGGTACTCGTCGTTTAAATAGGTCGCAACGGTAATCATCGAGGTGGTATCCTTCCGACTGACCGTTATTTCGTTCAACGCGAAGTTGAGGGGATTCAGTTCGGGAACATGGCTTCCGCTACTGATGGAGACCAAGCTTCTTTCGACGATGGAATATCCGCCTTGCTTGAATTCCTGTACCACTTTTCGGACGTTCTCTTTGTTGAAGACGGATAAAAATCCCAATCGCCCGGTGTTGACTCCCACAATGGGAATACCAAGATCCCTCACAAACGTCGTCGTCCGCAGGATGGTACCGTCGCCGCCAAAGCTCACGAACATATCGAAAGAGCTGTCCAATCCCTCGTAATCGGTAAAAGTCTGAAAATCGCCGGAAATATTCTTTTCGTGCAGAAAATCAAGAAAATCGGACTCGATGGCGACCTCCGCGTTCTCTTGGCGCAGTTCGTCGAGGAGCTCTACCACATATTCCAGTGTGTCGTCTTGATAGGTTTGACTGTAAAGGGCGACCTTCATGATGCTATGCGTTTACCGTTCGATGCCGGGCAGGAAAATGGAAGCCCCGACCGGGCGTCCGGCAATTATCAAGTCCAAAGTTAAGCAACTCCGAACTTCTTTCCATCGAATTTAAAACTTGAATATAGCGGTAAGGTGTGAGGTAGTTTGAAATCTCAAAAATCAGAACCATCGGACCACTGCGCGAACAATTTACAAGAAGAACTAGGGTTTGCGCAAATCCGGCAATAGTGAACTTTAAACGTTGAGATACTTGTCCAAATAATTCGAGCGTTCCTTGAGGTCTTCGAGAAATTGGTCGTCATGGTTTCCGAACAGAATATTATAATTGTATCTGCGGAAGGTCTGAATAATCTCGTTTAGGTTGGTCGAGGCTACCTTAATAGTTATTTGTATGACATCGTTTTTGGAATCCGTGATGAATCCCCCTATGAGTTTCGTATTATTGCTTTCCACGATCTGTGCAATCTCGCTGAAGGAATAATCCTTTATCCCTTTAGCCAGGACAATGATGCCGCCCGGCTCCGTGAAAAAGGGAGTGTCTATAAAAACGCTGACAATATCCGTCAGGTCATAATAGCCTTCCATCCTTCCTTCTTCATCCAATACAGGCACCAGATTGGCCTCGTGCCGCGCAAAAGTTTCCAGTACATCGAGCCAATTCGTATCCTTTCGCACGAAGAACGTCCCCAGATCATACCGGTGGTGCTCTATATTTCTACCTTCCTCGAACTGTTCCAAATCATTTTCGTCCAAGACTCCCAAGTAAGTACCGTTCTCGATCACCGCGACGTGGGAGTGTGTATTATCCTGAAAAAACGGTATCACCTTCGACAACGAATCACCAATGTCAAAGATGGGAATGTTCGATACAATGTGGTTTTGGATATGCATAGCTTTCTATGTTCAAACGCAAATTACTAATTAATAATATCAAAAGCTGTGCCTAATCTGTATTTTTGTACGAACGGTATCAAAAACAGGACGAATGACGAAATTGAGCGTGAACATCAACAAAATCGCCACGCTGCGCAATGCCCGGGGCGGAAATGTGCCCGATGTGCTAAAAACGGCCGCAGATATCGAGGCTTTTGGCGCACAAGGCATTACGGTACATCCGCGACCCGACGAGCGGCACATTCGCTATCAGGACGCGCGGGATCTGAAGGACGTCGTGACCACGGAATACAATATTGAAGGCAACCCGATCGACAAATTTATCGGACTCGTGCTTGAGGTGCGGCCCACCCAAGTAACGCTGGTACCGGATGCCGTCGACGCCATCACTTCCAACGCCGGATGGGATACCATCAAGCACAGGAATTTTCTGCAGGAAGTCATTAGCACCTTTAAGGATGCGGGTATCAGAACTTCAATTTTTACCGACCCGGATACGCGGATGGTGGAGGGTGCCGCCGAAACGGGAACCGACCGGATCGAACTGTACACGGAAAGCTACGCGAACGGATATGAAGTGGGTTCGCCCGAGGATGCCGTTGGGCCTTTTGCCGAGGCCGCCAAAGTGGCGCATTCGGTGGGACTTGGCCTGAATGCCGGCCACGACCTGAGCTTGGACAACATCAAGTACTTTAAGGAAAACGTGCCACATTTACTGGAAGTTTCCATTGGGCATGCGCTCATCTGCGAATCGCTGTATTTAGGATTGGAGAACGTGGTCAATATGTACAAGCATCGGTTGAAGTGAGACCGTATGCCGTTCCGAATCGCAATAACTACCTTCCGGTTTCCGGATGATGGGCAAAACTATACCTATTATATATGAGTAAAGAAATTCTTCATTCGAAAATCGAGGGCTCGGGAACACCGCTGTTGATTCTACACGGATTTCTGGGGATGTTGGACAACTGGAAAACCCTCGGCGGTCAATACGCGGAAGCCGAATTCGAGGTACACCTTATCGACCAGCGCAACCATGGGCAAAGCTTTTGGTCCGACGATTTCAATTACGATTTGTTGGCAGAAGATGTCGAACGTTATATGGACCATCATGAGTTGTCTAGCGCCATTGTTTTGGGACACTCTATGGGCGGAAAGACGGCAATGCAGTTCGCTTGCGACCATCCGGATAGGGTCTCAAAACTGCTCGTCGCCGATATCGGACCTAAATTTTATCCGCCCCATCATCAGTTTATTATCGATGCCCTGAACTCCCTTGATGCAGAGGCGCTGACCTCTCGCAGTAAGGCGGATACTGAGCTCGAAAAGCATATTTCCGATTGGGGCACACGGCAGTTCTTGCTCAAGAATCTGTATTGGATCGAAAAAGGGAAGTTGGCCTTCCGCTTCAACCTGGAGGTGCTCAGTGGCAAGATGGAGGAAGTCGGGGAGAATATCAGCCCTTCGGATACCTATGACGGCCCTACCCTTTTCCTTCGTGGGGACCGGTCGGAATACATCGCCCCCGGCGAGCTTTCTAATTTCAAGAAACACTTCCCCAACGCCAAAATGGAGACCATCGAAAAAGCCGGCCACTGGCTGCACGCAGAGAATCCGGAGCAGTTTTTCGAGAAATCGATGGTTTTTTTGAAAGAGTAGTCGAAATTATTGCCGCCGTCACCCCGAGCGCAGTCGAGGGGTCAAGCGAAGTGGATGACATCAAACATTCTGTGGTCCAAGCGGAGTCAAGAGATTTCCAGAGCCAAACGGACTTTATCCAGACATCAAATCCCCAAAAATTACCCCTTTTTATTATGCGTGCATAACTTTTTAGCCCAAATCGTTGCGGGTGTCATAATTTTATTTAATTTTGATTCTACGATTATTTAACAATCGCTTAACACCAAATGGGTCTTGGAATTTTTTGTCAAAAAAAACTCAAGACCAGCCAATAGACTAAAACATACTATGAAAAAGTTCCTAGCCTTATTCGCATGCGCCGGATTGTTTTTGACATCCTGTAGCGATGATGACAATGCGCCCGACCCAGTCGATCCGGGTCCTACCGAACCGACCGCAGAAAATTTTAGCGCCGGATCGGCCGATTTCTCCAATTACGTAGCGGTGGGTAACTCCCTGACTGCAGGCTTTTCAGATAACGCTTTATTTATCGACGGGCAGGAAGCTTCCTTGCCGAATATGTTGGCCAACAGTTTTTCAGTTGTGGGTGGAGGGGAATTCAGCATTCCCTTTGTAGCGGACAATTTGGGAGGCCTTACTCTGGGCGGACAACCCATCAGAGGAAACCGGTTGATATTGTCCTTTCGATCAGGGTCGCCAGCACCGGTACCGGTCGAGGGCGAAGGATCTACCGATGTTTCCCAAGTACAGGAAGGTCCGTTCAACAACTTGGGCATCCCGGGGGCGAAGAGCTTTCATCTTGGCGCTCCGGGCTATGGCAATATAGCTGGATTGGCAACAGGTTCCGCCAATCCTTATTACGTACGGATAGCCTCCTCGCCCAATGCGACGATAATCGGTGATGCGGTTGCCCAAAGTCCGACTTTCTTTTCCCTATGGATCGGCAATAACGACATCTTGAGCTTTGCCACTTCGGGAGGTGCTGGTGTCGACCAAACTGGCAATCTTGATCCCTCTACCTATGGTGGCAATGATATCACGGATCCTATGGTATTCGCCGGCACCTACAACAGTCTTTTGCAGGCCCTAACCTCGACAGGAGCGCAGGGAGTGGTGGCCAATATTCCCAACGTCACCGACATTCCCTATTTTACGACAGTGCCCCATAATCCCGTTCCCTTGGACGAGAGTAACGCAGGTGCGGTGAACATGGCCTACGCCCCATACAACGGTGGGTTGGCACAACTTCAGGCCGCCGGTGTTATTAGTGCCGAAGAACTTGAAAGACGGACCATTTCATTTTCGGCGGGAGCAACGAACGCAGTCGTTATTTTAGATGAAGACCTGACGGACCTTACCGCAATTAATCCGGCCTTGATCAATATGAGACAGGCTACGGAAGAAGACCTGATGGTGCTGACCTCGAGAAGTTTTATCGGAACCTTGGCGAATGAAGAAGACCCGACCTCCATCAACGGAGTCGCTGTACCGCTCGCGGACCAGTGGGTGCTGACTCCCGAAGAACAGACATCCGTCGCGACTGCCCTTGCGGCTTATAATCAAACGATTGCCGGCCTGGCCACCCAGTACGATTTGGCATTGGTCGACGCCAACGCCTTTCTCGAAACCTTCGCCGAAACCGGAGTACCCTTGGCCGACGGCAGCACCGCATCAGCGGACTTCGGCACCGGCGGCGGATTCTCCCTGGACGGGGTGCATCCATCCCCTCGGGGCTATGCCCTGCTCGCGAACCTCTTTCTCGAGTCCATCGAAACCAAGTACGGCGCAACCCTGCCTGAAGTAAATCCTTTGGAATTCACTGGACTTTACATCAACTAGGATACTTTGAAATGAGAAAATTCTAGAAACATCCTGCAAATTCTCATAATTAATTGAAGTTTTCCTAAAATAATTCCCAACCTAAAATAAATTTCTAACTTTGAAGGCACCGAAACGTTCGGTGCCTTTTTTTATATCCCAAAAGAGTTGTTTTTTATGAGATTGATATTGCGAATACTTTTGAGCGCGCTGGCCGTCGTCATTTTATCCAAAGTACTGCCACACGTGTCCGTCGACACCTATTTTACCGCCATCATCGTGGCGATTGTGCTGAGTTTTTTGAACTTTCTGGTCAAACCGATTCTGGTCATCCTCACGCTTCCGGTGACAATTCTTACTTTCGGACTGTTTCTGCTCGTAATCAATGCGGTCCTCATCCTATTGGCCGATAGGCTGATCGACGGGTTTATGGTCGATGGTATTTGGTGGGCGCTGCTCTTCAGCCTCTTGCTATCCTTCCTGCAATCCCTTTTGTTTTCCCTTCTAAAGGAAAAGGATAAGGAGTAATTGTAGCAACCGTGGTTTGTAGTACCATGCAACTTGGCCCTATGTAAACACCCTGATTCATCCCTTAGTCCGTGGCACCCCCCACTCTACCGTCAAGAAGGAAGCTATAAGTTTTCTGCACCTTCCCCAGCGGAAATCCTTTCATATACCTAAATTTTCAAAACTTGTCAGACCCTATAAATTGTAGTATTTTTGCATCCCCGTTCGGGAAATTTAAAAAGCAGATTTAGATGAACATTACCAAAGAGCAGATCGACGATCTCAACGCGGTCGTGAAAGTGGCCCTCACCAAAGACGACTATCAGGGTAAAGTGGACAAAATCCTGAAAGATTACAGAAAACAGGCGAATATTCCCGGATTCAGAAAGGGACAGGTGCCCCTAGGACTGATTAAAAAGCAATACGGGAAATCCGTTTTGGTCGACGAGGTCAACAAGCTCTTGCAGGATAACCTCAACAAGTACCTGACCGAGGAAAAGCTCGATGTATTGGGCAATCCGCTACCCAAACAACAGGACAATTTCGATTGGAACGACGAAGAACTGGCCTTCGAGTTCGAGTTGGGACTGGCCCCCGATTTCGAGGTAAAACTGGATACGAAAAAGCCGATTACCCGCTATAAAATCGTGGCCGATAAGAAAATGGTCAATGAGCAGGTCGAGCGCATCCAAAAACAATACGGTAAACTGGTCAACAAAAATGAGGTCGCTAAAGACGACGAGGTGACCGGTACCTTTATCAACGAGGCCGAGGAAATCGAGAACAAAACCACCTTGGAACTGGACAAGATCAAGGACAAAAAAGCCCTGAAGGCACTGACCGGTAAGAAGGTCGGCGACACGGTCGAATTAAAAACCAAGGGGCTTTTCAAAGAAGATCACCTGCTCTCCAGCGTATTGGGAATTTCACAGGACAAGGCGAAGGATCTCAAAATCGAAGTGTCGTTCACCATCGAGGAAATTAACGAAAGAAAGCCCGCGGAACTGAACCAAGAACTGTTCGACAAACTGTTCGGTGAGGGTAAAATAACCTCCGAGCAAGAGATGAGAGAACGCATCAAGGAAGATTCCGAAAAGCAGTTCGAGCAGCAATCCGACCAAAAATTGCTGAACGATGTCACGGAATACTTTATCGACAACGTGAAATTCGAACTTCCGTCCGAGTTTTTGACCAAATGGATCCAAATGACCGGAGAGGAGCCGTTGACCGAGGAACAGGCCAACGAGCAATACCAAAAATCGGAAAAAGGACTGCGCTACCAGTTGATTGAAGGAAAGATAATCCGCGAAAACGACATCCAGCTTCAATTCGAAGAGCTGAAGGAATTTGCCAAAGGCTTTATCCGTTCACAAATGGCCCAATTTGGGCAATTGAACCCGCAAGAGGAAGAACTCGATGGTATCGCTGCCCGTGTTTTGGGCAACGAAGAAGAGGCCAAACGTCTTTCCGAGCAGTTGATGAGCCAAAAATTACTTAATTTATATAAGGATAAGGCCAATCTTAAGACTAAAGAAGTCAGCTACGACAATTTTATCAAAGAGGTTTACGGATAATAAAACATCCTTAAGAGCCATCGGCCGAACAAAAATTAAGGGTATCTTTATCCTTCTTTGGGTCGTTTGCCCAGTGCTATCCACTTTCTAGAAACGGCACTGGTTTCGATCGGACGGAGATTTCAACCAACACAACCGGCTCATGACGAGCCTAAACTTTCGAACAGAAAAAATGGATTACGGAAAAGAATTCAAAAATTACGCCATCAAGCATCAGGGCATCAGCAGCACCTACTACGACAAGATTGTCGATAGCATGCATCCGGTTGGCCTAACCCCCAACATTATCGAAGAGCGTCAGATGAACGCCGTCGCGATGGATGTTTTTTCCCGTTTGATGATGGATCGCATCATCTTTTTGGGTACGGGTATCAATGATCAAGTAGCCAATATTGTGCAGGCGCAGCTGCTCTTTTTGGAAAGTACCGATGCGACAAAGGACATCCAAATTTACATCAACTCCCCCGGGGGAAGCGTCTACGCCGGTCTTGGAATTTATGATACGATGCAGTTTATCAAACCCGATGTGGCTACCATTTGTACCGGTATGGCCGCCTCGATGGGCGCGGTATTGCTTTGCGCCGGTGAGAAAGGCAAACGTAGCGGACTGACCCACTGTCGGGTAATGATCCATCAACCCATGGGCGGTGCGCAAGGTCAGGCTAGCGACATCGAAATTACGGCACGGGAAATCCTAAAATTAAGGGACGAACTTTATAAGATCATTTCGAGCCACTCAGGTCAGACTATCGATAAAGTGAAGGAAGACAGTGACCGTGATTATTGGATGAAGGCCGAAAAAGCCAAAGAATATGGCATGATCGACGAAATTTTGGCCCGCGGAAAGGATTAATTGGAGAACTTTTCGATGAACAGAGGCCTCATAAAGGTTGTTTTCGATAAAGGGTAAACCAAAAGTTGGCATTCAACGTTTAGCATACGGAAGATTAGATAGACAGCACTATGGCAAAAGAAAATTTGGAATGTTCGTTTTGCGGAAGAAAAAAACCGGAAACCAATCTGTTGATTGCCGGTCTCGATGCGCATATCTGTGATCGTTGTATCGAGCAGGCCCACGGTATCGTCGCCGAAGAGTCACGGCAGACGAAGACGAACGACCTATCCGCCGAACTGACGCTCAAAAAACCACAGGAAATCAAGGATTTTCTGGACACCTATGTCATCGGCCAGGAACGCACCAAAAAAGTAATGTCCGTTGCCGTTTACAACCACTACAAAAGACTGCTACAGCCCAAGTCCAAAGACGATGATGTAGAGATTCAAAAAAGTAATATCATTATGGTCGGTAACACGGGTACCGGTAAGACCCTGATGGCCAAGACCATTGCCCGGATGCTCAACGTGCCTTTGGCCATCGTAGATGCTACGATACTGACCGAAGCGGGCTACGTCGGTGAGGATGTCGAAAGCATTTTGACCCGACTGCTACAGGCAGCGGACTACAACCTTGAAAAAACCGAACGCGGCATCGTCTTTATCGACGAAATCGACAAAATTGCCCGCAAAAGCGACAATCCATCGATTACGCGCGATGTGTCCGGGGAAGGGGTCCAACAAGGGCTATTAAAATTATTGGAAGGCACGACGGTCAACGTACCGCCCAAGGGAGGCCGCAAACATCCGGACCAGAAATTTATCGAGGTCAATACGGAAAACATCCTATTTATTGCCGGCGGTGCCTTTGATGGCATCGAGCGTACCATTACCAAGCGTCTCAACCTGCAGGCAGTGGGATATAGCGCTTCCCGGGCCGACGAAAGATTGGATCAAACCAACATCCTGCAATATATTATCCCCAAAGACCTTAAGGAATTCGGACTCATTCCCGAAATTATCGGAAGGTTGCCCGTGCTCACACACATGAATCCGCTGGACGACAAGACACTTCGGGCCATTCTCACCGAGCCGAAAAATGCCATCATCAAACAGTACGAAAAACTGTTCGCGATGGACGATGTCAGTTTCACCATCACCGACCAAGCGTTGGACTATATTGTCAATAAAGCAATTGAATATAAACTGGGAGCTCGTGGACTTCGCTCACTATGTGAGGCCATTTTCACCGACGCAATGTTCGAAATGCCCAGTGGTGAAGAAACGGAATTCAAGGTAACAAAGCCCTATGCAGAGGATAAATTGTCGTACGAGACCATCAAAAAGTTGAAGGCAGTGTCTTGATTTGCTAAGGTATTCGCAGACAACCTGACTGGGACTTATCTCTTAGTTCTCTAGCTGAATAAAATTGCTTGTTACGTTGGATGCAGTTGTGCGACTGTTCTTGAAAACGAAACGTCTACTACCTCAAACCGCTTTTTCCCGTTCTTTTTTGACGGCTTTTTGATTGGCAGATCGTAGCAAGTCGAGACAAACTTTCTGAATGACCTTTTCGTCGGTGTACATTTGATGGCCGAAGCCCTTGATCAATTCCCCTTTAACCTTTGTTTTTTCGTACCAGTCCGATTTTGGGCGGTACATGTCGGTATCACCAAAAAGTACGGTGGTCGGGCATAAAGGCGTTTTCAAATCCGAGCGGATACGGGTGGCCGAAACGGTGTACAGCGACTTCATGGGCAGACCAAGTTGGCTCGCCTTCCATGCGATAACGCCTCCCGTGCTGAAACCCAAATAATGGGCCGGCTCTTGTTCTCTCTTGAGCAAGTGGGTGGCAGCGGTATCGATTCCGCCTTCGACGAAAGCCTTGTGAATATTCTCTTCTGTTTGTACGATAACTTCTAGATGGGCCAATTGTTGGCAATCATAAAAAGTAATGTCAAAATGTTGTTGAAGGTAAGCGAGATACGAAGTAATCCAGAGTCCTTTTTTCACGCCCCACATATCGGAGACAATAACAAGTCTTTCTGCCATAACAAACAAGTTTAAATTGGTTATACCCTTTTAGGTTCTTAGTTTAGGGACAGCCAATTTGGGCATTTAACGGCAAATATCCGTAATTAATTGTTCATGTGAAGCAATTCTTCGATGTAGTCCCTCTTGTTCGATAATCTGGGGATTTTATGTTGCCCACCGAGTTTGTCTTTCGATTTCAGCCAATCGTAGAAGAGATTAGGTCGCGCATCGTGTACCACGGGCATTTTCAAGGTGATGTTCTGATAGCGTTTGGCCTCATAGTCGGAGTTCAATGCCTTAAGTGCATTGTCGAACAGCTCCACAAAATAGTCAAATTCTTCCGGCCGCTTTCTGAATTCGATGATCCATTCATGGGCGCCCTTTTCGTTACCGGACATGAAAATGGGCCCGGCGGTATAGTCCTTAATCTCGGCCCCGGTCTTTTGGCAAACGGTCTTGAGGGCCTCTTCGGCGTTCTCGATAATCAGTTCCTCGCCGAACACGTTGATATGGTGTTTGGTACGGCCGGTGACCTTGATGCGGTAGGGGTCGGTCGAGGTAAAACGGACGGTATCGCCGATTTTGTAGCGCCAAAGTCCGGCATTGGTGGTGATGACGATGGCGTAGTTGACATCCTTTTCCACTTCCCAAAGGGGAATCGCCCGTTGCTGTGCGGTACCGTAGGCGTCCATGGGGATGAACTCGTAGAAAATACCATAGTCCAGCATCAGCAGCAGTTCGTCGGATTCGTTCTCGTCTTGGATGGCGAAAAATCCTTCGGAAGCATTGTAGATTTCGTAGTACCGGAAATTTTTTCGGGGAAGTAACTTGCGGTACTGTTCTTTATAAGGATTAAAACTGACCCCGCCGTGGAAGTATACCTCCAGGTTTTCCCAAATTTGGAAAATATGGTCCTTGCCGGTCTCTTCGACGATTTGGTTGAGCAGCACCAGCATCCAAGAGGGGACACCGGCCAGACTGGTCACATTTTCTTGGGTGCTTTCACGGATAATGGCCTTCAACTTGCTTTCCCATTCGCTCATAAGGGATACCTTACTGCTCGGTGTACTGCTGAATTCCGCCCAAAGCGGCATATTGTCGATTAAAATAGCGGACAGATCTCCGAAGTACGAACCATTGTCCTCATAAAGTTCCTTGCTCCCCCCCAAACGGAGGCTTTTCCCTAAAAATAGCTGTGAATTTTCATTGTTGTTCAGGTAGAGGCACAGAAGGTCCTTGGCCGATTTGTAATGGCAATCTTCCAAGGCCTCCGAGCTAACGGGTATAAACTTGCTTTTGGCATCGGTAGTGCCACTGCTTTTGGCGAACCATTTGATGGAAGTCGGCCAGAACAGGTTCTGTTCGCCCCTGCGGGTCCGTTCGATTAAGGGCTGCATTTCCTCATAGGAAACGATGGGCACGCGTTCGCGAAAAGTCGGATAGTTGTTGATGCTCTCAAAGCCATATTGCCGGCCAGTTTCGGTATCCTCGGCAATTTCGAGCAGTTGCTGCAACAACTCCTCCTGTACCTCGCCCGGATATTTCAAAAATAGCTCGATCTGATGATAGCGCTTTTTGAGCAGCCACGAGGCGATGGAATTGACAATAGGTATCGGCATTTTCGGTATCTTTATCGGCCTAAAAATAGTCAAAATCAAATCAATCCTAACACCTATGCAGTACGAAGGCGTTTTACGAAAAATGAAAACGGAAGTAGGCCATCCTATTCAATATTACCTGCTTTTTGATGATGATTTTCTGAACGTCAATCAAGTACTCGATAAGACACTGACCATCCGCTTTATTAAGTTCCAATGCCTGAACTGCGGGGAAGACCGACCGATCTACCGGCAGGGATTCTGCAAGAACTGCTTTTTCGATATTCCATCGGCCGGTGATTGGATCATGCGCCCCGAACTGAGTACCGCGCATTTGGATAAAGAGGATAGGAATCTCGAATTCGAGAAAAAAGTGCAGCTGCAACCACACGTCGTATATCTGGCCAATTCGAGCAACATCAAGGTCGGTGTGACCCGGAAAACGCAGGTGCCAACGCGGTGGATCGACCAAGGGGCTCACGAGGCCATCGAAATTGTGGAAACCCCTAACCGCTATCTGGCGGGCATCACCGAAGTAGCCCTTAAGGACCATCTCAGCGACAAGACCAACTGGCGCAAGATGCTGACCAACGATGTGAAGGACGAGAATCTGGTCGCGTGGCGGGACAAGCTCCAAACCTACATCCCCGATGAAGCCGCAGATTACTTTATAGGTTCGAATTCGGAAACGAATTTGGAATTTCCGGTGCTGGAGTACCCTGAAAAGGTGAAAAGTCTCAATTTGGATAAGACTCCCGAATACTCCGGGGTCTTAAAGGGTATCAAGGGACAGTATTTTATTTTTGAAGATAGTATCGTTTTCAATGTACGGGGTAGTGAGGGGTATTTTGTGGGATTGGAGGTCAAGTAGAAGGTTTTCTCCAACCAGTGCTCTTCGTGCCGGCATTATAATGTCAATTAAATTGCAATACATTTAAATCGGTTTGCATCCATGTTCTTTCCGCAGTTGTTTTATATTCCCCTTTATAATCCCAAAAACTCAAAGACATGAACAAAGTCATACATCTAAAAAATAGGCCCCAAGGACGGCCAGAACTGGATGATTTTAATTTTACCGAAGAGGAAAAACCCCAGCCCTCGGACGGAGAATTTTTGCTTGAAACCAAGTATGTTTCCGTTGACCCCTATCTACGGGGAAGAATGCGCGACCAGGAGTCGTACATCGAACCCTTCAAGCTGAACGAACCCGTCGAATCGGGCATTATCGCAGAGGTCATCGAATCGAATAATTCCAATTTCCAAAAAGGTGATTTTGTTAATGGTATGCTCCCTTGGAAACAATTTATCGTCACTAACGGAAACGGTTTGAACAAGGTCGATCCCGAAAAGGCTTCCCTCAGTGCTTACCTCGGCGTTTTGGGTCTCACCGGACTTACCGCTTACATCAGTCTCGACCGAATCGGAAATCTAAAGGAAGGAGAAACGCTTTTGGTATCGGGAGCCTCCGGAGCGGTTGGTAGTACCGTGGGCCAAATCGGGAAAATCAAGGGCTGTCGCGTAGTAGGTATCGCCGGTACCGATGAAAAACTCGAACTGATGAAAGAAAAGTTCGGATTCGATGAAGGTATCAATTATAAAACGACCGACAATATGGTCGAAGCTGTTGCAAAAGCCTGCCCCGATGGGGTCGATGTCTACTTTGACAACGTAGGCGGCGAGATTCTCGATGCTGCCATGCAGAACATCAACAAAGACGGCCGGGTCATCAATTGCGGTGCCATTTCACTTTACAATAAGACCGAAGTGCCGACCGGACCGCGTTACGAAGGTATCATGGTGAAAAAAACCGTGTTGATGCAAGGCTTTTTGGTGCGCGACCATGTCAAGGAATTCGGCCCGGCCACCCAGCAACTGGCCCAATGGCTGAACGAGGACAAGCTGACCTACGAAGAGACTATTGTCGAAGGTTTCGACAACATCCCACAAGCGTTTATCGATTTGTTCGACGGAAAGAACAAGGGGAAAATGGTGGTAAAAATGTGAAAATTCAAATTCCGCACACCAAATTCTAAATTGCAAAAAATTGGGTGGGATTCCTTAGCACCATGCTTGAAATTGGTCAGAATTCATACCTTCTGCCAATTTTGAGGTATCGCCGGATTTAAAGGGTTTGAATAAATCAAGTTGGCTGGTATTACGGAACCGCCAGATATCAAAAATGGATGCAGAACGAACGATAGATGCCTAGGTCAACTCAATTCGTGCTATCCTTTTTCTTGTTGCCGAGTAGACCACCTAGAATGTTCTTGGCCTTTTCCTTGACGACTTCCTTATCCTCCTTTTTCGCGGGGATGGAGTCTTTGGTGGCGGAAACGGAATCCTTTTCTTGGTTCCCTAGAAGTCCGCCCAAAATTTCCTTGGCATCTTTCTTTTTGTTCGAGCCGTCGGCCGAGCCATCTTCGGATGTTGAACCCCCGAGGGCATCACCTATCAAGTCTTTAACCTTGTCCTTACCCTTGTTGATCGCTTTCTGTTTTTGAATTTCGACCAGCTTGCCGGTCAACGATTTAACGCCTGAAGTCAGGTCGGTTGTTACATTGGGACTCGTGTAGTCGCCGCCAATATTGGCGATTACCGGTATGGTTAGGTTCTCGAGGTCGTCTTCCCCGATTTGCGACATCAGCTTGTTCACTTCGCCGCCCAGATATTTGGCGGGTACATCCATGGTGGCCTTATAGTCCAATTTTTTGTCGAAGGTGTGGCTGCCGCCGACGTTGATGGCGATATCCTTATAATTAAAAGTGAAGGGTTTTACCGAAACCAGTCCGTTTTCGAAGTTCATAGAGGTCTTCAAATCCTTTAGATTCAACTGATCCAGATCGATAAAATTCAGTTTGCTGTCCAACGCGGAGAGTAAGGGGGCCTTTTCGGTATCGATTTTCTCGGTCATCACATTGGCCAGAATGTTCCCGCTCAAAGTCATTAGGTCGGGCAACAAATCGTCGGTCAGGTTTCCGGAAAGTGAAATATCGGAGTTGAGCTTCCCTTGCAAGACCTGGGCAATAGGCGCCAAGGCCTTGAACAGTTCGAGGGATTTAAAGGTTTCACCGATTTGCAGCTGGCTCATATCGAGCTTCATGTCGAACGTCGGAGTCTCCTGTTTGGTGGAGACCTTGCCGTTCATCGCCATTTTTCCGTCAAAGATGGACGAGGTCAAGTTCGATAGAGTGACCGTTTCATCCTGGATGCGCAGGGTTCCTTTCACATCCGATAGGGTGAGGTTGTCGTAAAGCACCTTGTTGGCCGAGGCATTGATGGTGACATCCAAAAAGGCGGGCACCTTGATTTTCTCTTCCCCACTATCGGATGTTTCATCGGACTTCGGCTCTTCGGCATCCGCACCGTCTTCTTCACTGGATGGATTTTCCGTTTCCTCTACCATAAAATCGTTCAGGGCAAAGGTATTCGAACTCAAATCGAAATTGCCTTTCACATTTTCGTCGTTGAACATATAGCCCAACAGATTGTCAATGGTTCCCTTGGCGCTGAAATCCGTTTGGCCCGTGGTGCCGTCGAGTTTTTCGACGGTAACGGTTTTGGGATTAAAAGTGACCGCGGTGGAACTTAACTTAATGGGATTCGCAAAATCTTCGGAATTGTATTCAAATTCTCGCAGGCTCAGTTGGCCCTGGGTCTGGGTGTTTCCGTACTGTTCTTTTTCGATGGACGCCATATCGAAGGCCGTCGTGATATCGGCGGTCAACAAACCCTTGAGATTTAGGTCCGCCGGAACCGGATACGCCTTGGACAGGTTCGCCAAGTTCATGTTGCCGTCGACGTGGGCATTGACCTTGGTATTCCCCAAAAGCTCCCTGATTTTGGCGTTCATGTTGAACTTGTCCTGCTCGATGTTGAACGACAGCTTATCGATGTTGACATAGGTATCTTCTGCGATGCCCGTGTCATTATTGATCTTGGTGTCAATATTAATGTTGGTGACCGACTTCGGTAAATCTGGATATTTAAAGGATGCGTTGTCGGAATTGATAGCTATATTGAACTTGGGGATGCGGGTCTCGTCCACTATGCCTTTGAACTCCCCGGCCACCACAAAATCCCCTGAGGTTTCTACATCCTCAATGTTCTTGGAATATTCCTCGGGAATAACGGCCAAGAAGTTCTTGAAGTCCGAAGATGGTGTCTTGAAACTGATATCCACCTCTTGGGTCTCGTCATCGTTCAGTTTAACAAAGCCTTCGAAGACCAACGGTAATTGGTTGACGAGCGCTTCGTTTTTCAGGAAGGAATATTTGTTTTCCGTTAGGTTGACCCCAATGAGGGCATCGAGCTGCACCTTGTTTTTGTTCAAATAGTTGGTACTGTCCATTTCAAAGGATACCAAACCGTTCGTCATCGTCTGCAGTTCGGATTTGTCGAGAGACAAATCACCGCTGCCCTCGTGTTGCATCTCGGATATTTCGAAGCGCATACCCGCCGCCCGGTCATCGTATACAATTCGTGCATCGGAGATTTCGTAGGATTGCAGGTCTAATTGAAAGCCCTCCGAGGCATCGGCATCGGCTGCATCCGCTGTGGCGGCATCCTCCTCGGTTTCCAAGGCCACATCGTAGCTTGCGTTTTCCTGCTCATCGACCGTGATGTTCAACAGTGCCTTGTTCAGCACCAGGCTTTGAATTCCGATGGGGTCGTCCTCCCCTTTGAACAGTTCCCCAATTCCCATTTTCAGGGCTACCTCGTTGGCGGCAAAAAGGGTATCGCCCTCGAAAGGGGCTTTGTTGATCAAGGTCACTCCTTCAAGGCTTACTTCCGCGTTCGGGAAGCTGGCGAGCAAGCTCAAGTCCGCATCCTCAAAATCGAAGGTCGCGTTGACATTTTTGTTCACATTGTTCTTGATGATGTCCCCAATCTTGCCTTCCAGAAAAAACGGGATAGCGATTAGAATCGCGATAATGACCAGAACAATGATTCCTACTATTTTTAAAGCCTTTTTTTTCATGTTATTTTATCCTTGTGTGGAATTTATCCTACTAATAATCTATCCAAATAGGTAATCCATCCCCCGAAAACTTCTAAAATTTACCCGACAACGGACCGGAACGGAGGAGGTTTTGCCATTGATTTCCATCTGTACGGATACAACTGCCAAATCTTACAAATATTATACCGGAAGCTCAATTTCTTCGTTAACGGCCAATTTGAACCTTTTTCTCATCATATATACGAAAAGATACAGCAAAGGCGTGTCGATAAGTGCTATAAAAACCTTAAAAAGGAAGCCGCTGACCACCAAGCCGTAAAAAAGCTCCCAGGGTAGCACACCGAAAACGCAGAGCAGTCCGACCACGGTAAAGGTATCGACGAATTGGGACAAAAAGGTGGAAAAATTGTTGCGCAACCAGAGGTATTTGCCCTTGGTAAGCCTTTTCCAGAAGTGGTAGATGGCGATATCGACGTATTGGGCGAATAGGTAGGCGATCATCGATGCCAGCACCGCGATGGGCGACAGGGCGAACACCTCGGTAAAGGTTTCATCGTCGATGGGCGACGATGGGATGGCCGGGGCCACATCGGCGACCAGAATAATGGCGAGGGAAAAAAAGGATGCGAATATGCCGGCCGTAACAATCTGGTTCGCTTTTTGGCGCCCGTAAATTTCGGAAATCAGGTCTGTGATCAAAAAGGTGACGGGATACGGAAGGATTCCAACGGAAATCTCGAACAGCGATACCCCGAAAACTTCAAGTTCCCCAAAGGGATTCCAGTAAAAGAATTTTTGGAAAATAAGGTTGGAGACGACCAGCGAAGTAATGAACAGCGCCCCCAAATAAAGGTAGATGCGGTAGGCCAGTTTTTGGTCTTTTAAGGTCATTTACTTGATATCGAGCACGAAAGGCATCCTGGCCTGTACACCCTCCTGTTCCGTAGCGGTTTTTATCTGTTTTAGAATGGAATAGGCTTCGGTACCGATCTCGTTCTCGATAAAACTTTGTCGGGCCTTGGCCCCTGCCCCACCGAAGTCTTCCATAAAACGCTCTAATCCGGTTTTGTATTTCGGGAATTTCTTTATGCCGTAGTCGTTCTCGTTTAGCTCGGCAAGCTCGGCCGCTTCGGCAATGGCATCCTGTAGGTTGCCCAGGTTATCGATCAGGCCGACCCTTTGGGCATCGACCCCGCTCCATACCCGACCTTGGGCCAGACTGTCCACTTCGGCGACCGTCATGTCACGGCCTTGCGCGACCCGATCCAAAAATGTTTCGTAGGTATCTTCGATTCCCTCTTGTACCAGGTTCCTAAAATTCTCGTCCAAGGGTTCGAAGAGCGAATACTCAACGGAATTTTCGTTGGTACCGACCTGTTCGGCGTTGATACCCCAATCTTCGGCCAGTTCGGTGACGTTCGGAACCACCCCGAATACCCCGATCGACCCCGTAACCGTGGTCGGTTCGGCGAAAATCTTATCGGCGCCCACCGCAATATAGTATCCCCCCGAAGCCGCCACGTTGCCCATGGAAACGACCACCGGCTTCTTTTCCTTGGCCAGTTCGATCTCGCGCCAAATGATATCGGAAGTCAGGGCACTACCTCCGGGAGAATTCACCCGCAGCACAATGGCCTTGACCTTATCGTCGTCGCGCGCTTCGCGGATGGCCTCTGTCAAAAGGTCCTGCCCGATAATGTCGGGGCCGCCCTCTCCGTAGATAATCTCTCCCTGGGCGTACACCACGGCCACTTTGTCGTCTCCTTTATTGATGACCTTTTTGTTCGATCGTACGACATAATCTTCCAATAGAACGATGTTCAATTCCTTGTCCAATACCGAATCTACGGCACGTTTGAGCTTATCTTCATATTGGTCGAAGAAGACTACGCCGTCGATGAGTCCCGTTTCCATGGCGAACTCCGGCGTCCGGCCACCGAGGGTGTCGGCAATCGCATTCAGGTTCTGGGGAACAATGCTGCGATTATCGCTAATTTCCTCTACCATCGAATTCCATAACGAACCGATCAGTTCCGAGATCTGCGTCCGGTTGGCTTCGCTCATCTCGTTGGCCAGAAAGGGCTCGACCGCACTTTTGTATTTTCCGTGCCTTATGACTTCCAGCTTTATTCCGGTTTTTTCCTGCAAATCCTTAAAGAAAAGGACTTCTGAAGACAATCCCTTGAAATCCAAAGCACCGACGGGATTTACAAAGATGGAATCGGCGACACTGGCCAGAAAGTAATCCTTTTGGGCGTAGAAATCCCCATAGGCGTAGACGAATTTTCCGCTTTTCTTAAAGTCCGCGAGCGCCTTTCGAATGGCCTGAGTCTGGGCGAGGCCGGCGAGGATGAAGTTGTTGTTCAGGCTGATGCCCTTGATGTCCTCATCGTCTTTGGCCACGTTAATGGCATGTAGAATTTCGTCGAGGCCCTGCGCTTTCTCGAAAATACCGGCAAAGGGATTCATGGCATTATCGCCAACGTAATCGCTGATGGGTAGCTGCATCTGCAGTTCCAAAACGGAATTCTTTTTAACGGACACCGATTCTTCGGAGCTGCTGACTAGACTGACAAAAATAAAGAACATGACGAACAGGATGCCCCATGCGATAAGGGTGCCGAGGATGGCGGCAAGCAGGTTTCTTAGAAATTTCATAGCAAGATGGTTAATCGAACCCGTCGGAGCAGGTTCATTGAATTCGGCAAAGATAATGAACTCCCCCCGACTTTTTCTTTTAGGCAAGGATTTCACTTTTGACGCACCAAATTTATCCTTTTGTCTTCCGAGGCCAAGGGGATGCAACAAAAAGTGAAATTCGGGAACTGTTGATAAATGGACGGGGCACCGCAACGAACCTGTCCCGACTTTTCGTTACTTTGCATTTGTAACATGACCGTCCCCAAAACCGCATATCTTTCGTTGGGAAGCAATCTCGGCGACCCCCTCAACAACCTACAGGATGCCGTGTTCGCCATTCAAGAACGGGCGGGCGACATACAGCGTCTTTCACCGGTATACCAGAGCAGCTCTTGGGGCTTCGATTCCCATGATTTTCTGAACGCCTGCGTGTCGCTGAAGACCACTTTATCCCCTCAAAAACTGCTGGAAACCGTTTTGCAGATCGAGACCGATCAAGGCCGGGTACGCTACGATGAAGAGGGCTATCAGGACCGAAAAATCGATATCGACATTCTCT
>JBAUIP010000473.1:0-4052 GCA_049683055.1 Pricia sp. | reverse complement strand
TCTTACCGCCGATTCCGGAACTTTGGCCATCGAGAAAGAACATCTGGTATCGGTGCCGGTGCCCGACGATTTCGATTCGTTTATAGGGCAATTTACACTGCCCAATTTTGGAGCAATAGGTAATCCTCAAATTTGGGTTACGGCCTTTACCATCGCTTTGGTAGCAAGCCTTGAGACCCTTTTGTGCGTCGAGGCCACCGACAAGTTGGATCCGCACAAAAGAACCACTCCGACCAATAGGGAACTGTTCGCCCAGGGTACGGGTAACATGCTTTCAGGCCTTGTTGGCGGTTTGCCCGTTACGCAAGTTATCGTTCGTAGTTCGGCCAACATTCAATCGGGAGGGCAGACCAAAATGTCGGCCATTATCCACGGGTTCTTGTTACTGATTTCCATCATTCTCGTCCCTAATATTTTGAACCTCATACCTTTGTCGGTGTTGGCGGCCATTCTTTTTCTGGTGGGCTATAAATTGGCCAAACCGGCCCTGTTCCGACAGATGTACGCTTTGGGATGGAAGCAATTTGTACCCTTTATGGTTACTATCGTCGGTATCGTATTCGGCGATCTGTTGATCGGTATCAGTCTCGGTCTTGCCGTTGGTGTTTTTGTTATCTTGGTAAAGAGCTATCAAAATTCGCATTTTCTACATATCGATAAAGATGGTAATGCCGATGGCGAAACTGTTAGGATGACCTTGGCCGAGGAGGTAACATTTATCAATAAGGGCGCGATATTAAAGGAACTTAACAAATTGAAAAAAAATTCTTTCTTGGTGCTCGATGTGAAAAAGACTCGCTATCTGGACAATGATATCATCGAAATACTCGATGATTTCAGCGTTAAGGCGAAGGAGCAGAATATCGATATCAAAATAATCTCGGAACGTGGTACGGTGGAAAATCCGGACAGCTATATGCAGTTCTTTGAGCAAGAGAAGAAAGCTGAATTAAAAGTTTCGGCTTAATTCGGGATTAAAGAATCAAAAGGTATTCCTTTGAGAAGTGTCGGTCGATTCCCGGCACTTTTTTTCTTTGATGGTAATTCAATGCCGTATATTTGCGGCAAAACGTAACTGCATGGGCAAACTTCTGATTGTAGGCACCGTCGCATTCGACGAAATCGAGACTCCTTTCGGGAAATCGGATAAAATTTTAGGTGGTGCAGCGACCTTTATTGGGCTCGCCGCATCACAATTCGAGGTCGATTCGTGCATCGTTTCCATCGTCGGCGATGACCTTCCCCAAGATTATTTGAACTTGCTTAAGGATAAGAATATTGACCTATCAGGCGTCGAAATCGTCGAAGGCGGCAAGACCTTTTACTGGAAGGGCAAGTACCACAATGACCTGAATTCCCGCGACACCTTGGTTACCGAACTCAATACCTTGGCGGATTTTGACCCCGTCGTTCCCGATGCCTATAAAGATGCCGACGTCGTCATGTTGGGCAACTTGCATCCGGATACCCAAATGAGCGTTATCGAACAGATGGCCGAGAGGCCCAAGCTTATAGTTCTCGACACCATGAACTTTTGGATGGACAATGCGCTCGAACCCTTGCTAGAGGTCATCAAGCATATCGATGTCATTACAATCAACGATGAGGAGGCACGGCAATTGACCGGCGAATATTCGTTGGTCAAGGCGGCTCAGGAAATCCAAAAAATGGGTCCGAAATACGTGGTCATCAAAAAAGGGGAACATGGTGCCTTATTGTTCCATGAAGGAAAAGTGTTTTTTGCCCCAGCCCTGCCCCTAGAGGAAGTCTTTGACCCGACCGGGGCCGGCGACACCTTTGCCGGAGGATTTGCGGGATATCTGGCGGCTACCGACAACATTTCTTTCGAGGGACTGAAAAGCGCGGTAATCCACGGTTCCAATCTGGCCTCGTTCTGCGTGGAACGCTTCGGCACCAAACGCATGCAAGACCTCAAACGAGAGGAAGTCAATCGAAGGCTGCACCAGTTCAAGACCCTGACCCAGTTCGAAACACAACCCCAATGAGCGATGCGATAAAACATGAATGCGGTATTTCGGTCATAAGGCTGCTCAAGCCTTTGGAATACTATAAGGAGAAATACGGCACGGCCTTCTATGGGGTAAATAAAATGTATCTCATGATGGAAAAGCAGCACAACCGCGGGCAGGACGGTGCCGGTTTTGCCAGCATCAAATTGGACATGAACGCCGGCGAACGCTACATGAGCCGGGTCCGTTCCGTTGCCCAACAGCCCATACAGGATATCTTTGATCAGATTAACGAGCGCATCAACACTACGCTACGGGAGCATCCGGAGTATGTGGATGATGTAGCCCTTCAGAAAAAACACATTCCCTATATCGGTGAGGTGCTGCTTGGCCACGTTCGCTATGGCACCTTCGGAAAGAATAGTATCGAGAGCGTGCATCCCTTTTTACGCCAAAACAATTGGATGCACCGCAACCTGATCGTTGCCGGAAACTTCAATATGACCAACGTGCACGAGCTGTTCGACAACCTCATCCAACTGGGGCAGCATCCCAAGGAAATGGCGGATACCGTCACCGTGATGGAAAAAATCGGACATTTTTTGGATTCCGCCGTCGCCAAGCTTTACAAACAAATCAAAAAAGAAGGCCATACCAAGCAGGAAGCTTCGCCCCTTATAGCGGAGAGGTTGAGAGTGGACAAAATTCTTAAAAAAGCTGCCAAGAACTGGGACGGTGGATATGCCATGGCGGGACTCTTGGGCCACGGCGACTCCTTTGTACTCCGTGATCCCGCGGGCATCCGACCGGTGTACCATTATCAGGATGACGAGGTGGTGGCCATCGCCTCCGAACGACCGGCCATCCAGACCGTTTTTAACGTGCCGTACGAGGAGGTCAAGGAACTGGATCCGGGCCATGCCATCATCATCAAGAAAAACGGGAAGACATCCCTTAAGGAAATCATTCCTCCGGTGGAACGAAAGGCCTGCTCGTTCGAGCGCATCTATTTTTCCCGTGGTAGCGATAAGGAAATCTATCAGGAGCGTAAGATGTTGGGGAAACTGCTGTTCCCGCAAATACTGGCATCCATAGAAAATAACATAAAACAGACCGTGTTTTCCTACATTCCGAATACTGCGGAGACCTCTTTTTACGGGATGGTCAAGGAGGCACAGAACTACCTCAACAAGCGTAAGGAAGAACAGATACTGTCCATAGGATCCAAGATTACCAGCGAGCAGCTGCACGAGATTTTGGAGGTACGACCTCGTATTGAAAAAGTAGCCATCAAGGATGCAAAACTGCGCACCTTTATCACCCAGGATAGCAGTCGCGACGATTTGGTGGCCCACGTTTACGACATTTCGTACGGCTCGGTCGAAAAAGGGGATAATCTGGTCATTATAGACGACAGTATCGTGCGCGGTACCACTTTGAAAAAAAGTATTCTACGAATACTGGACAGGCTTTCGCCCCGCAAGATAATCGTAGTCTCGTCAGCGCCCCAAATCCGCTATCCAGATTGTTACGGAATCGATATGGCCAAGCTGGAGGACTTTATTGCCTTCCGGGCGGCACTGGCCCTGCACCAAGAACGGCTGACCATGAATCTGGTCGATGACATCTACGAAAAATGCCTACTACAGGTCAACACCAAAGATAGTGAGGTGGTCAACTACGTCAAGGATTTCTATGCCCCGTTCAGCGCCGAGGAAATTTCCCAAAAAATCGGGGAGCTGTTGAGTTCCGATGACATCAATGCCGAGGTCGAGATTATCTACCAGACCATCGAAAACCTGCACCAAGCCTGCCCCAAGAATTTGGGAGACTGGTATTTCACCGGTAACTATCCCACTCCCGGTGGAAATCGGGTGGTCAACAAGGCTTTTATCAATTTTTATGAAGGGAAAAGTGAACGGGCCTACGGCGTTTGAAATGGTGCCAGCGGGAAGGAACTTCACCTTTTGAGCTTTTCGACTCAGTCAAAACGTAAAGATGTAAGATTTTTCGCCTCAAAAAGTCTTCCCTTTCATAGCCTTTTTAGGCCGCTCAGACCCTGATAGACAGGTTCCTATCGAT
>JBAUIP010000472.1:0-8091 GCA_049683055.1 Pricia sp. | reverse complement strand
TTCGGGAGTTTTAAGGAAGGATTTTTCGCTATATAAAAATCGGACCCAAGCTTTGATCGAAACATCCCAAAACCTGAAGTTTACTTTCCACCGTGCCTTTGATTGGGTAAAAAATCCCATGGAGACGTCATCCCTATTGGAAGCTATGGGCGTACATACCCTTTTGACATCAGGGCAGGCTTCGTCCGCAGAAGAGGGAATCGATTTGTTGACGGAACTAAATCAGCAATCCACATCCATGACAATTATGCCGGGCGGTGGCATCCGTCCAAAAAACATCCATCTTTTTAAGGAGGCAGCCTTCAAGGCCGTTCATCTTTCCGCTAGTCGATTTGTACAGAATTTATCGGCATCCCCCAAAATCCCAATGAACAGCCCATCGTTTCTTAGGGAGGATGCCATCGCGTTTTCCGACCCTGAAATCATCCGCAAGGTGGTCGAAGCGGTCAAATAAATCAAAGCTAAGTGTGGGTCGAATAAGTCGATAAAGTTGCAGTCAATTTCATGGCAGGGGTTAAATAAAAACGTAAAGAGACGACGCGGTCGTAAATTAAAAATACCTTTGCAAAATGTTGCGTTGGATTTTTTTTATCATCATCTATGTCCTTTTGGGCATTTACACCTTGCAGGCCCTCAAGACAGCCACCCGATATCCGTGGGCCCAATATCTCTTTATTGCTATTTCAGTATTGGTGCTGGGTAATTTTATCTATCAATTTACTTGGGGAGAAGCCCAGGGCCGGGTACTGAGCCGTCCGAAAAGTTACGCTTTTGGGATGTTGATTGCGGCCGTGGTCTTTCAGGTTGTGACCATTTTCTTTCTTTTCTCGGAGGATATTTTTCGGACGGTTTCCGCGGGATATCAAAAGTTCACGGGAAATACCCGGGAATTTTCCCTCCCCGAACGCAGGAAGTTTCTGAGTTTGCTCGGCCTAGGCATCGCCGCATTGCCCTTCGGTGCCCTTCTTTACGGAATGTTCAAAGGGAAGTACAATTTTCAGGTGCTTCAATACAGTCTGGAATTCGATGATTTACCCGATGCCTTCGACGGATACCGTATTACCCAGATATCGGATATCCACAGCGGCAGTTTCGACAACCGGAAGAAAATTGAATATGCGGTCGACTTGATCAACCAACAGCAAGGTGATGTCATTCTGTTCACCGGTGATATGGTCAATAATCTCGCGAGCGAAATGAATCCCTGGGCGGACTTGTTCTCGACCCTCGAGGCTAAAGACGGAAAATTTTCCGTACTGGGAAACCATGACTACGGCGATTATGTGGATTGGGAGACCGAGGAGCTCAAACGCCAGAACCTTGAAGACCTTAAAATCCTTGAGCGCAACATCGGCTTCGACCTGTTGCTGAACGAAAACCGCTACCTGCAAAAAGGAAACGACCGTATCGCTTTGATCGGTGTCGAAAACTGGGGTAGGGGAGGCTTCAAAAAAGCGGGCGACCTCCAAAAGGCGACGACGGACATCGACGCAAAGGACTTTAAAATTTTGATGAGCCATGACCCCTCGCATTGGGAAGATGTGGTCATCCATGAAGATCTGCACTACCACCTCACCTTGAGCGGCCATACCCATGGCATGCAATTCGGTATCGAAATTCCCGGATGGGTAAAATGGAGCCCGGCCAGCTGGCGTTATAAATATTGGGCCGGTATCTATAAGGAAAAGGGACAGTTCATCAACGTCAACCGCGGCCTTGGATTTTTAGGGTACCCCGGCCGGGTCGGCATCTGGCCCGAGATCAGCGTGATTACGTTGAAAAAGGGGAATGGTTCGTCAACCGGTTGTGCAAACCACCGCAACGGTTCCGGTTAACACGACTTTAACGCCTGCGATTTTTATAAAATTGGGCACCCTTCCATTGATTTCACAATTTTTGTTACTTTTGGCCCATGAACTCGAGACAAGTTCGTTAACCCAAAGAAGTTTCTATGTCAAAGTTTGGTGAACTTATCGATTTGAAAGTCCCGGTGCTTTTGGATTTTTACGCGGAATGGAACGAGCAGTCCACTGCCATGCACTCGGTGCTTCGCGATGTAGCCGCCGCTTTGGGCGATAAGGGTAAAGTCATCAAAATTGATGTCGACAAGAATAAGGAACTTTCCAGTGCGCTTCGCGTAAAGGGCCTTCCCACCTTGATTATCTACAAAAAAGGGGAAATGGTCTGGCGTCAAAGCGGCGAACAAGATGCCAATACACTTATTGGTATTTTGAAGGAGTATGTTTGAGCATCTCGACTGGGCTCGATGTGATTCTCGACTGCGCTCGATATAACTTTCGCTTTTGCAACCGGAGACCAATTCCACACGGTCAAAAACAATATCATTTTCATTTCACCCTTCGCGATAGCCCTCCAAAATCTATTTTCAGTTTTGTAAGGTTGCCTGAGAAGTTAACTTCTAATTCCCTTCCAGCTCCAACACCGAATCCCGGACTGGGTCGTCGGTGGTGATATTATCGATGGCCTTAGTATCCTGTACCGGCATCGTATCGACCATATCCGGGTCTTGGCCCGCAGGCAACTCACCGGGTGCGGAAGGCTCCTCACCGGGCACGTTGTTCTTGTAGAAGTGCTCGAATTTGTCGATGTATTCGTTAAAGACCAAGGTCTCTTTTTCGGCCTTTTCGCGGTCGTTGTTCGTAATCAAAATGTCGATGTTACGGCGGTAGCCTTCCATATCGGCGATAATCTCGTCGATTTTGTCGTATTGCTCGTCCAATGGAATGTCCTCATAGTATTCCAGCCGGTCCTGATAGATTTTCTTTAGTTTTTCGAATAGGGCCCGGGCCTTTTCGGTTTCCCCGACCTTATAGTATCCATCCACAAAAGGTTCTACGAAGGTGTAATACTCGTAATACTCCACCGGAAGTTGCTCCATGGTCATGTCGATAATTTCTTTGGCCCTTCCGATTTTGTCTTCGGCGATTAACTGCTCCGTTAATCGGGCCAGGTTGCTCCGGTACGATAGTCCTTGAATGCGGGTTTGCGGATCGTGGTAGATATCGGGACTGCCGGAATTGCCCCAGTACCAGTTCGTTACGATGTCGTACATTAGGTCGGTATCGATGCGTCCCATCTCGAAAGAGGATCGGGTGCGCTCCGTTCTGATAGGCACCAATTTGTAGGCCATGCCATCAAGCTGCAGATAGTCCTTCATCCAAATGAATTCGGCATCGTCGAAGCTTCCACCAGAGAAATAGATGGGGCGGTTCCAGTCATTGTTGGCGATGATATCGAGCATCATCATGCTCTTTTTGGTGATGGCCTGCTTGGGCAAGTCGATATCGATGTAATCCACAATTTCGGCGGTATCCTTTTCCTTGACCAGTCCGCTTTCTAGCACGTTCTTTTTGTTGACGGGGATGCGCAAATGGGTCGTTGGATAATAAACGATATTCTGTGTATTTTCCGGATAGGCACTCAAATCGGCGCCCTGTTTTTCGAGGATGTATTTCAGTTTCGTTTGAGGTTCATCACTCGAGACCCAGCGGATAAAATCGTCAACGGACCAACGGCTTTCCGAAAGTTTTTTGTTGAACAACTGATCGACGTTCTGATAATAGAGCACATCGCGAGAACCCCAGCGGTACTTTTCGTGGGTAATTTCCGAGGGGATGGCCTCGCTCTCATACGCTTTACGTTTCATCTGGTCGATATACCAATCCGTTTCGAAAAGGCTGGTACATACGATACGCACGTCGGTACGGTAGCCCTCTATTTCTTGGGCATACCATAATGGAAAGGTGTCATTATCGCCGATGGTAAATAGGATGGCCCCCGCATCCTCTTGACAGGAATCAAGATAAGCCTTGGCGGAGGCGTTGGCGGTAAACCTGTTCGAGCGGTCGTGGTCGTCCCAGTTCTGTACGGCCATCACGGTCGGTACGGCCAAAAGACATCCTGCGGTAACGAGAGGCGCCAGTATTTTTGGGCTAAGCAGTTTCCGGAACTCATCGAAAAGTCCATATACCCCGAGACCTATCCATAGCGCAAAAACATAAAAGGAACCGACAAGGGAATAGTCCCGTTCGCGGGGTTGAAAAATATAGGGATTCGTGTAGAATTGTATGGCTATCCCCGTAAACAGAAAGAAGACCAGCAAAACCCAGAACTGTTTTGGGTTTTTCGAGACCTGAAAAAGGATGCCGATAATACCTAAAATTAGCGGGAAGAAAAAATAAGTGTTCCGAGCCTTGTTGTGCTCGACCTCCTCGGGCAGGTTCGATTGGCTCCCCAGACGCATACTATCGATAAACCCGATACCGCTCAGCCACTCGCCGTTGCCGTTATAGCGGCCTTGAATGTCATTGTTCTTCCCGGCGAAATTCCACATAAAGTACCGCCAGTACATATAGCCGAACTGAAATTGGAACATGTATTGGATGTTCTGCCACAGCGACGGCGGCTCGACCTCAAGGTATTCATCAAAGCGCCTCAGGAATCCGATATACTGCTCGGCATCAATTTCGCCCTTTTCGTAGCCATCCTTTACCTGCTTTACGGCTTCCCGAAGTTCGGCATTCGATTGTTTCATTTTGAACTCCAGCGGCCCAAAATATTTCATATAGTTCTCCGCATTGGGTCCGCTCCACATGCGGGGCAACACTCCAACATGATCAGGGTCGTCGCCGGGAACGGCATCCTTATAATAGTTCACGATGACGTATTTTCCCGTTTTTTCATCCTTTTCATATTTAGGGGCCTCATCCTTATCCTCTCCGCCATCGCCGAAAGTATTGGAATAGAAGGTGCCGTAAACGGGACTGTCCACTCCCGGATACTGCTCGCGATTGTAATAGGCCAGTAAGGCACGGGCATCCTCGGGATTGTTCTCATTGATGACCGTCCTCGCGTTGGCGCGAATGGGCAACATCAGCCAAGAAGAAAATCCTAGGAAAACGAACATAGTGCAGAGCACAATGGTATTGGCGGTGCGGTAATTGTTGTTGCGGGTGTATCGAAGCCCGAAATAGAAGGCAGCGACAAAAAGGAGTCCCATGATGATGGTGCCTGAATTAAAGGGAAGTCCGATATTGTTGATAAAGAACACCTCGGCCCATCCGAAGAGTTCAAGAACGAAAGTCAGGGAGAATTTGTAGACCACCATGAGTATGGCGATGACCGCAATGTTGGCGATCAGAAAATTCTTGACCGTAGTCTCTTTGTAGGTCCGGAAATAATACAGGAGTCCGATGGAGGGAATGGCCAAAAAGCCCATAAACTGGATACCGAAGGTGAGCCCCACGATGAAGGAAATCAAGACCAGCCACCGGTCTCCCCGCGGTTGGTGCAGGTTATCCGTCCACTTGAGCCCCATCCAGAGCAAGAGTGCCATAACAAAACTCGCACTGGCGTAGACCTCGGTTTCCACCGCATTGAACCAAAAACTATCCGAAAATGTAAAAGCAAGAGAGCCAACTAGCCCGCTTCCAAGTACGGCGATGGCCTTGCTGTTGGTCATCACCTCATCTTTTTTATAGACCAGCTTTTGGGCGAGATTGGTAATCGTCCAGAACATAAACAGGATGGTGAACGCGCTGGAAACGCCCGAAACGTAGTTCACCATACGCGCCACCTCGGTCGCGTCTAGGGCGAACATGGCGAAAAAAGCACCTAACATCTGGAGCAGCGGAGCCCCTGGTGGATGCCCGACCTGCAACTTGGCGGATGTAGCGATATACTCCCCGGCATCCCAAAAACTATTGGTCGGTTCGACGGTGATGGCGTAAACGATGAGAGCTATAAAAAAAACACCCCATCCGAATAGGGTGTCGTACTTGTTGAAATTTTTTGCAAACATGTGTCCGGTTTGGGTTAAGCCGATGGGCGGCCAAGCCTTGATGAACTTTATTGGGTGCGTTAGATTTAAACCAACTGCGGCGAAATTAGTAATTTTAAAGGATATGGGGCTTGATATTTGATAAAGGTTTAACAGGGAAGTACCGTGTTTAAGGCACCATCGCTTCCAACACGCCGTCTCCGGTAAATGGGTAAGACCGGGACTAGCACTTAATTCAAACGGACTAGCACTCAGTTCACTTTCTTCTGGTCCTTTTTGAGAAAGCGTTGGTACCGTAGTTTTATTGTTTTTGAGCAGCATATGGGTTTGGAGGATACTTTTTCCATCCGAAGTCTAGAATTATTGTATCCTAAATTTTTTGCGCAAACCAAACTTTGTTTTAAATTTGCACGCTCTAAACTATAGTGGCCTATGGTGTAATTGGCAACACAGCTGGTTTTGGTCCAGTCGTTCTAGGTTCGAGTCCTAGTAGGCCAACGTGCGAATCCCTTGATTTCATTGAAGTCAGGGGATTTTTAATTTTGCGGGTACAGCATAGGTATAACAAATGAGGTTTTTTCTAAATAAAATAGTTGGGAGGTTTTAATTTGATTATGAATTGAATAGTTGACCGACTGTTTATTAGTGTGTGTCTGTTTCGAGTTTAGGGTTTTTCATTTTACATCCACGCCAACGTAGGAGTATGATTGTAGTTTATGTCTATTATACACTCAATCGTTTTTTACTTTAAAGTTGTGGGACTCCACTACCCTAAAAAGCGATACCAATGTCAATCGTTTATTTGAACTTTAAAGGTGCCTTTTAAAATCCATCGCCCCGCCAAGAACCCGGATAATAAATATTCCTGATTCTGTTTCTTTGTAGAAAATCATGTGTGATTCGTACCGATATCTTTTCAATCCGACCTGACCTCTGGCAATAAATGGCCGGCCCATTCCTGGATTGTCGGCTAGATTGGCAAACACTTCCAAAAGCCCGTTCCTGTATTTACGGGCCTGATTCATTCCGAATTTATAAATAGTATAGTCGGCTATCAAGGCTATATCCGATTCGGCCGATCTACTTAATTGAAATTTAAGCATTCTACTTGGCGTGTCGTTCTTCGGCCTCTTTCCAGATTTGTTCAACCGTCTTGTCGCTTATACCACTATCTAACCCTTCTTGAATGGCCGCCCTGAGCTCTTCAAGTTTTTGTTGATTGCCTTGATCTCTGCGAACCAAATCACGTAGATATTCGCTATCGTTCGTATAGTCGCCTTTCTCTATCTGTTCTTTTATCCATCGATCTTGTTGTTCCGTGAAGGTTATAGATTTTCTGATAGTTGCCATAGTTATGCGCTTTTAGTAATACTATTGATGCAATATAGCGCATATTTTACTTTAAACAAATAAAATTAGACCAATCCTTTAATTGAACTTTACATAAATATTATTTTCAAAATTTAATAGGTAAGAAAAGCTACAATTGCAAATCCAAAAAGCTGGGGTCCGTGTTTGTATAGGGGCTATTACCAAAAAACTGAAGCCAATAGCTTGGGGGGGTTCCACTATTTAAGATTCCCACCACAATGGAAACCAAACAAGAAATCGGAAACACTTTTCTTTGGAATAGCAATATGGTCTTAATTCTTTTCAGCTGCCAGTTTTTGAAATGTTCGAGACTTAAAAATTCAATAATCTAAGAGATATCCTGTGAACAACTAAATCTTGATTGAGCCTCGATGTAGTTCGATTATACGCTTACTAAGCCAAATTCTTCGCTTATCCTTTTGGTACACTATTGCTTTACCCTTTTGTCGAACAACATTGGCTCGGTCGATAGGACTTTGATTTTGTCGAAATCTATGTGTTTCGGGTTTATAAGATAATTGTGTTCGGGCGGTACTATACTACTTGGCACTTTCAGCACTGCGAACTGGTTAGAGTCCACGAAACTGTCCCCGATAAGCTGTGTGTCCAGAATGGGGGGCTTGCTGTCCCAGTTTTTCGGCAGGTCCGCTATCTCCAGTTCAAGTATCTCAACATCGTCAGGAATCTCTATCTCCACATAAAACCTATCGGTCGGCAGATCCTCGCTCAAATCTAAATGTACGGCCACCTCCATTGTCGCAAGCGCCCTGGAAGAGGCGGTATATACCAGATAGGTATCCAGACTGTTCCAACGATACCCCTTTGTTTTTGCCGCACCTATTCCCTTTAGAGTGCTCTCTAGGTATTTTTTTCGCTCTATCCTGTAGACCTTCATTACGCCAAATTGCCATACTCTATCC
>JBAUIP010000471.1:0-6153 GCA_049683055.1 Pricia sp. | reverse complement strand
TATCTCTTCCATTATATTATCTTTGTCGAGTACATAGTACATTGGGTTGTGGACTTCCGTTTAGCGACACAAATGTCCGCAACCCTTCTTTTCGATCCAAAAAAACTCAAGACGACTTCGTAATCTTATGAACGAGCGGTCAGGGTAGATTTCAATAACCGTTTTAAATCGGAAACATGTCGATAACTATTGAACAAAGCTGGAAAAAACAACTATCACATGAATTTGAACAGCCTTATTTCAAGGTGCTGACGGATTTTGTCAAGGAAGAATACACCCGGCATACCTGTTACCCGAAGGGAGGCGATATTTTTGCGGCCTTCGACCGTAGTACGTTCGACAAGACCAAGGTGGTCATCATCGGTCAGGATCCATATCATGGGCCGAATCAAGCCAACGGACTTTGTTTTTCGGTAAAGGATGGTATACCGCATCCTCCTTCGCTGGTCAACATTTTCAAGGAAATCGAATCCGATTTAGGAAAACCCTATCCGAAGAGTGGGAATTTGGAACCTTGGGCCGAGCAGGGGGTATTGCTGTTGAACGCCACCCTGACGGTACGGGCACATCAGGCGGGCAGTCATCAGAGCAAAGGTTGGGAGACCTTTACGGATGCGGTTATTCGAAAATTATCCCAAGAAAAAGAGGGTCTGGTTTTTCTGCTCTGGGGCGGATTTGCGAAAAAGAAGGCCGCTCTAATCGATAGCGGCAAGCATTCCGTTTTGACCTCGGGACATCCCTCGCCTTTAAGTGCCAACCGAGGATATTGGTTCGGGAACGGTCACTTTAGTAAAACCAATACAATTTTAATGGAATCCGGTAGGGAGCCTATCGAATGGTAAGGCTTTGAGGTATACCGCTATTTCATGAGAAATTTTTCAACAAGCTTTTGTCATCATTCGGGGCCCCTGAATGTAGATTTCGTTGCTGATGTGCTTCAGAATAGAATTTTTCCCTCACCCGTAGTAGTATCGATCAACTTCAAATCAAACAGGATGTCTTGAATATTCTTAAGGTCTTGTGATGTAAGTTGTGATTGGCTCCATTGGGTCATGGAAATCCACTCCCTAATATCCTCCAACTGTTGTCCATAGCGGTTGGCCAGTGTCCGATCGATATTGGGAATTTGCTTGAACTCCCCAGTGTACCCGTTGATGGTTTTGAGGATATGCTGCAAGGTGCCTGGCCGTTCCGTGATAAATTGGTCCCTTACGGCGATGACGAAACATGGCCATGGGGTGGGGCAGTCGCCCAAGCGTCGAAAAATTCCCTTATCGACCAGCGGTTTAGTGGTAAAATGCTCCCACATAAAGTAGTCGGCCGTACCATTGGTCAAGGCGTGAACGGCCCCATCTAGATTATCGACGACCTCGAACTGTAGGGATTTGGTACCCCAGCCCTCACCCTGCGCGTGCACGTAGGCCATCAAATGGCTTCCGCTGCCAAAGCGGCTGATCGCTACTTTGGCGTTCTGAAGTTCCGCAATGGACTTGAACTTGCTTTTCGCGCCGACATGGATGCCCCAAAGCAGGGGAGAGGCGATGTATTCCTGAACGATTTTAACGGGGTTTCCGGCTACGATGCTCTTGACCACGCCTTCGGTCAGAATAATCGCTATATCGGCCTCCCCATCCTCAAGCATTTGGCACATTCTTCCGGTACCCTCGGGAACATCTGTCCACTGCAGGTCAATGCCCCGGTCTGCAAAGCTTCCCTCTTTGATGGCCATATGCCATGGCAGGTTAAAATGTTCCGGAACGCCTATAATCTTTACTTCCTTCATCCTAAGTAATTTTATGGATACCTAAAAGCCTTGATTCGGCAATAGCCACTATCATTGTCCAAGTCCAATTGTCCTAATCGATCTTATCCTTCAAGTAATCGTAAATCGCATATTGTGAGCGGATTTTTGTCTCGCCTTTTGCCTGCTCTACGTAGGTATTGCTTTCCTCCTCATCGACAATCCTCGCTTTCACATTGTCACGGAATTGCAGCTCCAGAATATGTTCCAGTTCCGCAAAAACGTTCTCGTCGTAAATAGGGGTTAGTACTTCGATGCGACGGTCGAGGTTACGGGTCATCCAATCCGCCGAGCCGATGTACATTTTCGGTTCATCGCCGTTTTGAAACCAGTAGATACGGCCGTGTTCCAAAAAGCGGTCCACCACACTGGTGATGGTAATGTTCTGATGGACGTGGTCAAAGCCCATATCCAAACAGCTGAAACCGCGCACCAACAGCCGAATTTTTACGCCAGACCGGGCAGCTTGGTATAATTTTGTGATAAGCCGCTTGTCGTGCAGACTATTCATCTTCGCCCTGATACCAGCGGGCATACCGTTATCGGCTTGGTGAATTTCATTATCGATCAGCTCCATAAAAGTCACACGGGTGTTGAAAGGCGAAACCAATAAGTGCTTCGTAACAGATGCCAAGCGCCTTCTTTCCAAGACCTCGAATACCTGAGAGAGCTCTTCCGTGATTGCTTCATTGGCGGTAAACAGACCGTGGTCGGAGTAAATTTTCGATGTTTTACGATTGAAGTTACCGGTGCTGAGATAGGCATATCGTATGAGGCTGCCTTCTTCGAGTCGATCGACCATTAAAATTTTACTGTGCACCTTGATCAAAAGGTCGCTGTGGAACACTTTGGCCCCCTTTTCTTCCAATCGATTGCTCCAATCTAGATTGTTGGCTTCGTCAAATCGCGCTTTCGGCTCTACGAAAACGATGACTTCCTTGCCGTTTTCAAGTGCCTGGAGCAAGGAATGGCCCAATCTGGAATCCCGGGCCATACGATAGATGGATATTTTCAAGGTCTTCACCAAGGGGTCGCTGGCGGCCGCTTCAAAAAAGTGTAATAGGCCGTCGAAGGAGTGATATGGAAAATGCAGTATTCGATCTCGATGTCTTATCGCATCAAAAATGCCGTTGGATTCAGAAAAAACGGGATGTACAAGCGGCGGTAGGGACTCAAAATGGAGATCTTGCGAATCGGTAGGATCTGGAAAATCCATAAAGTCGCTGTAATTATGGTATTTCCCACCGGGAAACATGTCCACTTTTCCGAGGTCGAGCAGCTTTCGCAGCTGTTTTCGAATTGGAGCGGGCATGCGATAATCGTAGAGCAATCGGGTCGGCTGGCCGCCCTTGCGCTGCGAAAGGGATTCCTTGATCTGTTTGGCGACACCCCCTTGAAAATCATCTTCCCAATATAGTTCCGCATCCCGAGATAGCTTTATTTCATAGTAGGCCTCGACCGTTCTTTCGGGGAACATCGAAGGTAGTTCCTGGGCAACAATATCGTCGACAAACGTAATATAGTGTTGCCCTTCATGATTGGGCAACCGTACGAAACGGTTATTGGATTCCGAGGGAATAAGCACAAAACTACCGGGACCCTTTTCGAAGCAGACAAAAAAGTAGAGGGCATTGTTCAGCAAAAAAGGCGTTTCGGATGATGCAATTGGTACAAGCCCTATGTGTTCCGAAAGTTCCTTTTCATAGTATTTTTGGGCGAACTGGCGCTGTTTCGACGTAAATGATTCATACCCTATCAAATGGATACCGTTTTCGGCAAGTTCCGGTAAAATGGTGCCCCCGAAAATTTCGCCGAAACGTTCTTGTTGTTCCTCTACCGTCGCAATAATTTGCCGCAGGGTCTTAGTGGGACGCAGCTTAAGTTTTTTGCGAATGGATTTTTCGACGTTCTTGATTTGACGCAGTTTGGAGACCCGCACGCGAAAAAACTCATCGAGATTGGAGGAAAAAATGGCCAAAAAACGGATGCGTTCGTATAGGGGGTTCTTTTTGTCCTCGGCTTCCTGTAGAACCCGCCCGTTGAAGCTCAACCAACTGATTTCCCGATTTTTGAATGAATACTCATCTGGATAGGGGGACATAATTTCGAGGGATTAAAGGTGGGGCGGAACAATGCCTCAAAAGTACGTAGCTCAGGTGCTACGCACAAATTTTTTCCAGACAATAAGCGATGAGTTCTTCGGTCGCTTTTTTCGGGTTTTTGGAGAATTCGCCCGTAGCCCTATTGGCCAAGATGCAGTTCATCGAAACGGCCCGATGGCCCAGTAATTTTGAAAGTCCGTAAATACCGGATGTTTCCATTTCGAGGTTGGTTATTTTCAGGTCTTCGTATCGAAAGGAAGCTAATTTTTCCAAAAGCCCCCCATCGCTAAGTGCTAGCCGTAATTTTCTTCCTTGCGGACCGTAAAAGCCCGTATTCGTTGCGGTCAGGCCCCATCGTATACGATTGGAACATAGCTTTTCCGCCAATGTTCGGTTGCATTGGACGACATAGGGATATGCCTTGCGCCCATCCCAAGCACCGTGCAACGCAAACACCTTGGCCATTTCATGGTGCTGTACGGATTCACTGTCATAAAAATGCAGCAGTCCATCAAATCCTACAGCATACTTACTGATCATAAAAGTATCGATAGGAATATCGGGCTGTATGGCCCCGGAGGTGCCTATCCGGATGATTTCAAGGGATTTCTTATCGGCCTTTTCCTTTCTACTTTTAAAATCGATGTTGACCAGTGCGTCAAGCTCATTGAGAACGATATCAATATTGTCCGTCCCTATCCCTGTGGAAATTACGGTCAGGCGTTTTCCTTTAAAGGTTCCGGTATGGGTATGAAACTCTCGTTTGCCTTTTTGAATTTCCACGAAATCGAAAAATTTGGATACCTCTGCGACACGGTCGGGGTCGCCTACGGTGATAATGGTATCCGCGATATCTTCAGGCAATAAATTCAGATGGTAGATGCTACCGTCGTCGTTTAGGATAAGTTCAGAGGGACCAATTTGCATACCGCCGAAATCCTATAACTTCAAAATCCGATTGGATTCGGTATTGTAGAGAAAGTTGTATTTCAGTGCCCCGCCCAAATAAACGTCATTGTCACGCAGGCAGGAGTAGTAGCTGGTTTTATTGTCGAGTATCTCTTTACCCTTTTTGGTCAGCCGAACCGGTTTGAAAGAAGAAAATAGGGGCTTCATGCGACCGAGTGCCCTTTCATACTGGGAATCCCCAAAACCCAAAAAGCCTTGGTTCTGAAGAATCTCGGATAAAAAGGACTTTCGGTCCGCCGGTTTTTTCTCCATTGCCAACCTTAAAATGGTATTCTCCATATCGTTTAGTCCATTCTTAATACTCGGAAAACGCTGCAAATGGGCGTGAATGGCACCGGAAAGGTAATCAAACTGAAATTCGGAATAATCCGATAAATTCTCAAGACGGATAGGGTTGTCGCTACAGTAGAGCTGCCACACGTAATCCGCGTATTCGATATCGTCTTGGGTCAATTCTATTTTGTTGTCATAAAGGTCCATCAGTTGTTCGTCGCTCAACTGGTTTAACGAATACATGGCATCGGTTTCGTCTTCCTTACCACTGCAAACCAGCGAAACATGGGCATACTTACGATGCGCCTTGAGCCAACTGAGCACTGCGATCATGTTGATTTGGCAAAAAAGGTCGTATTCGAACCAGAGCACAATCTCGTCTTGTTGCTTATGGTTGCAGAGGGAGCGGTACTCCTTCAACGTTTTTTCGACAAACCATGATTTGGAAATCTTGTAGTTTTTGTTGAGAAATTCGAAACGTGTTTTCCAAAAAGATTCGCTTCCCACCGTGGTGAGCGTCTGGCCTTCGCAGAGCATTTCGCGCCAAGTAATGATATCTCCCTTGAGCTTTAGGGATTTCAATTTCTCCGTAAAATTATCTCCGTTGGTGATATGCAGAAGGGAACTCATGCAAGGTGTAGTTTAGGTTCTCAAGCATTAAAAGTAACACTTAATAAAAAAAAACAAAAATAAATGTTGAAAATCATTGTTTTAGGAACCCGATCGGGAATTTATCAACCAGGTTATCCACCGATTCGTTGGGCCGGCCGGCCGGGGGTCATCCGCCTACTCGTTTGACGTTAAATCCCTTATCATGCAGAATTTCCATAATCCGGTCTCTGTAATCCCCTTGAATGATAATCTGCTCATTTTTGAAACTTCCACCGACTCCGAGCTCCGTTTTAAGTTCCTTGGCCAGCTTCTTGAAATCGCTTTGTGCACCGTTATAGCCGTCCAAAATCGTAATCGGCTTCCCGCGTCGCTTCTCGTATTTGCAGAGAATCGGGT
>JBAUIP010000470.1:0-4938 GCA_049683055.1 Pricia sp. | reverse complement strand
GGCTGATAGGCTCGCCGTCTTCTTGATACCCCATGGGAACGGTCAATGCGGGATATTTGGCGATCGCGGCGTAGCCGGCATGGTAGTTATTGATGGATAGGATGGCGTCGAGATTGTGCTCGTCCATCGCAGTGTCGAAAAAGATTCGTCCGTTTTTTTCCAATGTGGATTTGATTTCCTCAAGGCCTTCGGCGGATGTGGGGTCGGCAAGGAGGCCTTCAAAATGAGCCTGGCCATAGGGGATGCGGACTAAGGAATCTTCGGCGTTGAACGCGACCGCATCCTGTATGGATTCAATTTTGACTCCATCTCTATTTTTCACCTGGGTTTCGATGTATTTCGGCAGGTCGTTGCGCATATCTATGTTCAAAATGGTCAAAAAACTGTCCATTTCTACTTCGGGTGGAGTGAATTCGATGATTTCCGCCCCAAATCCCTTTAATTTTTCGATGGTGTTCTTATAGATGGAATCTTCTTCAATCAAGTTAGTCATCGCCCCGAAGCGTTTGCCTTCTAAGGATATCGCTCCCTTGACGGACTTCATATAGTCCTTATCCGTCGCAACGGATGCCGCGTCCGAAGCATCTTTTCCGGTCATGGCGGAAAGCAAGATGGCATTGTCGACTACATTTTTCGTCATGGGGCCGGGCGTATCCAAGGTACTGGAAATGGGCACGATGCCCGTGCGACTTAGCAATCCGACGGTCGGCTTGAGTCCCACTACGGAATTTTGGCTGCTCGGGGATAAAATGGAACCGGAAGTTTCTGTGCCCACAGCCGCAACGGCATAGTTGGCGGCAACCGAGGTGCCACTGCCGGAACTGGACCCACCGGTTTCGAAGACGCGCCGACCGTATGGATTCAGGGTTTGCCCACCGACTGCACTGTATCCAACCGGACAGCCTTCACAGAGAAAGTAGGCCCATTCGCTCAGGTTGGCCTTTCCCAAAATTAGGGCGCCGTTCTTTTTTAGCTGTCCGGTTATAAAGGAATCATCCGCATCATTTTCCATCAGGGCGATGGAACCGGCTGTGGTGTTCATTCCCGATGCCCCGATATTGTCCTTTAATAAAATGGGCATCCCGAAAATAGGATGCCGCTTTACGTTGCCAGCCGCCGCGAAGATGGAATCACACTTTCTGGCCTCGTCGACCACCGTTTCGTTCAAGGCTAAAACCGTGTTCAGGGTCGTCTCGTTATCCAATTCGTACTCGTATATCCGGTGGAGATAGAACAAGGTGAGCTTTTCGTAGCTCAGGGTTCCGTCCGCGATGTGGGATTGCAAACTCGGAATATCCTGCTCCAAAATTAGAGGTTTCAGCTCTGCGTATTCGGCATCCGACATCTTGGAAACCTCATCATACAAGGGCCGGAACACCTCGTTCTTATCCAGCACTTTGGATTGGATGAGCTTGTACCGCATCCTCTCGATTTCATGGTCTTGATTGACCGCTACCTCGGCGGAATCGTTGTAGGGTGTCCAGAGAACGACTTCCTCTTTGACCTCCTTTTTATCCTCTTGACAACCGAAAAGTAGCAGCGCGGTTATACCTAAAGTAAGGAGCTTTTTAATCATTGAGATTATTTTGAATTGTTACACTGAAAGTTTTCGGAAGTCATTAAGCTGGTCTATCCAAAAAAAGAGTCCACGAACTCATATTTATTAAATACCTGCAGATCTTCTATGCCTTCCCCTACCCCAATGTATTTCACGGGAATCTGGAACTGGTCCGATATGCCGATGACAACTCCGCCTTTCGCGGTACCATCCAGTTTCGTAACCGCCAAGGATGTAACCTCCGTCGCCTTGGTAAACTGTTTGGCCTGCTCGAAAGCGTTTTGTCCCGTAGAACCGTCAAGCACCAAAAGGACCTCATGCGGCGTATCGGCCACCACTTTCTGCATGACGCGTTTGACCTTGGTCAGCTCGTTCATCAGGTTCACCTTGTTGTGTAAACGTCCGGCGGTATCGATGATGACCACATCAGCGTCCTGTTTGACTGCGGAGCTCAGCGTATCAAAAGCGACCGATGCCGGGTCGCTTCCCATTTTCTGCTTGACGATGGGCACCTCGACCCGATCGGCCCAGACCTGTAATTGGTCGATGGCCGCTGCCCGGAAGGTATCCGCGGCGCCCAAAACTACTTTAAGTCCTTGTTTTTTAAACTGGTAGGCCAATTTACCTATAGTTGTGGTCTTGCCAACTCCGTTGACCCCTACGACCATGATGACGTAAGGTTTTTTATCATGTGGAATAACATATTCGGTAGCTTCCCCTGAGCCGGTTTCGGACAGGAGACCGGCAATTTCCTCGCGAAGGATGGCATTCAGTTCATCCGTTCCCATATATTTGTCGCGGGCTACCCGGGCTTCGATTCGGTCGATAATCTTTAGGGTCGTATTCACACCTACATCAGAGGTTACAAGTACCTCTTCTAGATTATCGAGCACGTCATCGTCCACCTTGCTCTTTCCTGCGACGGCCTTGCCCAATTTGGAGAAAAAGGTAGTTTTTGTCTTTTCAAGGCCCTTGTCCAAGGTCTCTTTTTTCTTGGGAGTAAATATGTTCTTGAAGAGGCTCATAGGTCTTTTGAATTGATTATCTCAAAGATAAGAAAGTAGGGTTCAAACGCAAGTTCAATTTCCGGCCTGTCTACCGCCGCCCCAATTTTTCAAAACAAAAAGCCCCTTCATTCAGAAGAGGCTTCTTAATCTAATATCGTTCTTTGCTGTAATCTACGACCGAAGTTATTACTTGCTTGACAACCATTCGTTGACATTCTCGGGCGCCATAACGGACTCCACAAAAGTATAAGCGCCACTCTTGGGAGACTTTACCATTTTAATCGCCTTGGTCAATCGTTTGGAACTCGTCTGTAAGGTTGCTACCGTTTTCTTTGCCATAACTACTTATTTTATCTCCTTATGAACCGTCATCTTTTTCAAAATGGGGTTGAATTTTCTGATCTCCATCCTACCAGGAGTATTCTTTTTGTTCTTGGTAGTGATATACCGAGAAGTACCGGGCTTGCCGGATTCCTTGTGCTCGGTGCACTCCAAAATTACCTGTACTCTATTGCCTTTCTTTGCCATTGAAAACTGAATTAATCCGGATTATTTTACCAATCCTTTGGCCCTCGCCTCTTTGATACAGGCAGTGATGCCCCTTTTATTGATAATCTTCAGCGCCTTTGCGGATACCTTTAAGGTAACCCACTTATCTTCTTCGGGTAGGTAGAAACGCTTCTTGGACAAGTTGACGTTAAACCTTCTTCTAGTCTTGTTGATAGAGAAGGACACGTTGTTACCGAACATCGCCCGTTTTCCCGTAATTTCACAAACTTTTGACATCGCGCTGATTTTTCTTTAAACAGGGTGCAAATTTATATCATTTTTATGGATGGGCAAAAATTATTTTAGAATTTCCTTTTGCAACATCTCCAAGGCTTTGTGCACCGTCTTCTGTACGATGCGCGTGCGGTGGTTTCCCATCGTGAACTTTTCGGCGAAGACCCGGTTCGGCGTCGCCAACGCTACGAACACTGTACCGATGTCAGCATCGGAATCCCCTTTCTTAGGACCGGCATTTCCCGTAGTTGCAACGGCGAAATCCGACTTCATCAATTTTTGGACGTTTGCGGCCATTGCCTCCGCGACTTCGGCACTTACAGCGGAATGCTTTTCTATAAGCTCTCGAGGCACTTTCAGCACTTCCACCTTGGTTTCGGTGGCGTAGCTGACGACGCTGCCCTTAAAATAAGCCGACGCACCGGAAATTGCGGTCAGTTGCTGTGCGATTTTTCCGCCAGTGCAGCTTTCCGCGGTAGCTAGGGTCAGGCCCTTTTTAGTGAGCAGTTTGGCAACCACTTCCTCGATGGTTTCCTCATCCTCGATGCCGTAAATGATATCGCCTATGAGCGGATGCAGCTTTTCAAACTCCCTTTCGATGGTGTCCTCCAGCAATTTTTTATCCTCTCCCCGACCGGTCAATCGCAGGCGGACGCGCCCCAAACTGGGCAGATAGGCCAACCGTATATAGGATGGCAGATTGTTCTCCCAATCCTCGATTTTATTGGCGATCGCACTTTCGCCGAGTCCGTAGGTGACCAAGGTTTTATGGAGGATGTAGGGCCGCTTGAATTCCGCAATAATTTTGGGGATAACCGCATCCTTTATCAGGTTTTTCATCTCAAAAGGGACGCCCGGCAGGGATACAAAGGCCGTTTCACCGGACACCATCCAGATACCGGGCGCGGTGCCGTAGGCGTTTTTGAGTACGGTGGCCTTCGAGGGCACCATGGCCTGCTTGCGGTTGATATCGGAAATGGGGGTCGAGGTAATATACTTGGCAAAAAGTTCCTCGACGTGGGCGAGCACGTTTTTGTCCTCGACCAAGGAATCCTCGAAAAACTCGCAAAAAACCTGTTTGGTGATATCGTCCTTGGTCGGACCGAGACCTCCGGTCATGATAACGACCTGGACCCGTTTTTTGGCCTCGGCGAGGGCCTGGAGAATGTGCTGTTTTTCGTCTTGTACCGAGGTGATCTGGTACACCGAAACCCCGATTTTTGTCAGTTCTTTGGCAATGTGGGCGGAGTTACTGTCAATAATCTGGCCGATCAGGATCTCGTCGCCAATAGTAATGATTTCGGCCTTCATCATGAGGGGCTTTTTTAAAATAGTTAACGGATTTTAAGCCTTCGGTGGTCATCATCTGTCCGTTATTTTGTCACAAATCCTCTAATTTTTACTGAATCAATTCATTGAAAGTATACAATTACGGGATACTTATAATTCCACCTTCAATCTTTTGAAGGATAAATATAGAAGTCGTCTTGAGTTTTTTTGGATCGAAAAGAAGGGTTGCGGACATTTGTGTCGCTAAACGGAAGTCCACAACCCAATGTACTATGTACTCGACAAAGATAATATAATGGA
>JBAUIP010000469.1:0-9222 GCA_049683055.1 Pricia sp. | reverse complement strand
ATGCTGATCATTTGGGGCCTTCCGAAACTGACCAAGGCCGTACCTTCATCCTTAGTCGCAATCGTAGTGGTTTCGGCCATCGTTATCGGATTTGGCGTCGATACCCTGACCGTAGCGGGAATCATGGGCGAAGGCGAATCCATTAAAGGCGGATTTCCTCCCCTATCCATTCCACAGCTTCCATTTACATGGCAATCGTTTATGATTATCTTGCCTTATGCAGCTATAGTGGCCGGAGTGGGCCTGATCGAAAGCCTTTTGACCCTGAACATCGTCGATGAAATCACCGAAACCCGGGGAAGCGGCAACCGGGAATGTGTAGCCCAAGGCACCGCGAATATCTTTTCCGGATTTCTTTCGGGAATGGGAGGTTGCGCCATGATCGGGCAGAGTCTGATCAATGTATCCGCCGGAGCGCGCGCTCGGTTGTCCGGTATTACCGCGGCGATTATGTTACTAGTCTTTATCATGTTCGGAAGCAGCCTGATAGAACGTTTGCCCATGGCCGCGCTGGTCGGCCTGATGTTTATGGTCGCCATCGGTACTTTTGAATGGGCCAGTTTTAAAACTTTTCGAAAGATGCCGAATTCCGATGTAGTGGTCATGGTATTGGTTACCCTAATTACGGCGATTACCCACAACCTTGCAGTGGCCGTTCTATTGGGAGTCATCATTTCGGCCTTGGCCTATTCCTGGGAGAACGCCAAACGCATCCGCGCCCGAAAACATATTGACGAGCAAGGCATAAAGCACTACGAAATTTATGGGCCGCTGTTTTTCGGATCGACCACCTTGTTCGGTGAAAAGTTTGACGTGCAGAACGACCCCGAGGAAATCATCATCGATTTCAAGGAAAGCCGCGTCGCCGATATGTCGGGCATAGAGGCCCTGAACAAGATTACGGAGCGTTATGCCAAGGTTGGCAAAAAGGTCCACTTAAGGCATTTGAGCAAAGACTGCATCCGGTTGCTTGAAAATGCTGAAGAAATCATAGATGTCAACGTATTGGAAGATCCAACCTATCGGGTGATGATCGACAATGCGAAAAAGAAGCAGAGCGAGGAAATGAAGAATCCTTATAATCTTTGGGGCTTATAAAAGATTCAATTAAGCTGGCCGCATCCAAAGTGAACGGGTCATTCGTTCAGTTCATCTCTTTTTTGTTCTTCGATTTTATCCGTCGGCGGCCTACTTGCCCTGGTCATCTCGTTAAGTTTATGGAAATCGATCGATCTTTCGATATCCGCCTTGGTATTCAAGCCTACTACCATGCTCCTGTCTTTTAGATAATTAGTAAAACCGTTGACCAAATCGTTCAAGAAATTATCCCCCTTGTACATTTCTAAAATATATCTAGGACCTTCCAGATTTTTGGTCGATGAATCGGCCAGCGTAGAGGTAATAATCTTACTGACCAAAATCCACGGGGTAGCACTGGTGTTGACAATCGTATTTTCACTACGGTTGCTGTCGTAGACTGACATTCCCGATGATATTTTCGATTCGGTATAAGTGCCTTCCGAAAAGAAATGCACTAGATAGGATGAAAATAATACTTCCGAGTAAAAAATATGGGCAATCCGGATCAAATAGTGACCGAATAGTGATAACACCAAGGGATAATAGAATACTCGAAACCAAGCGCCGATCGAGTTCTCGGTGTTCAGGATATCAATGGAGAAAAAGAGATATATAAAGCTGATAAGAACTAGCATCCTACCGAGCATTGCGACGTAAAACCGAAATGTTTTGCCCGCTTCTGGAAAATCTTCTCCCTCGTAAACAGGCTGTGTCTCTTGGATGGTATCACCGTTGAAACTACCCTTGTTCATACTTCCCTCTAGCTCTAGCGTCGGTTTGATTTGCTTGTAGACCCGGTTGGGTAGCTCTTTGTACCTTTTGTTGGCCATTTCGATTTCGAAACATCGGAATATGTCCTTAGGGTGGACGGAAACCTGAATATGGTCTTTGTACTCGCTTACGGAAGTCTCGGGATTCATGACGTCGAGTCTTTTCAGGCAAAGGAAACCAGCGGTCAAAACGATGCCCGCCGACAAGAGCAACACCAAAAGAACGGGCAAGAAAATATTGATATCAAGGCTTGGAACAATGCCACCATTATTCACATATAGCTCCAACACTGCGGGGACAAGGACAGCAATCAGTATGTTGAAAACGATATTTTTATAACTGTAGATGTTGGGTTCGGGCTCGGATATCCTTTTTTTGCTAGGCCTGTAGTGAAACAAGACAGCCAGTTGCTTGATTAGGAATACCACACCGAACAGGGTCATAATCGAACTGTTGTCGGTAAGGTTAATGAGGCCGATGGATGTGGAGAAAACCGTCAACAGGTAGATGGTCAGGAAAATAAGGGAGCTCAATAAAAAGGATGTAATACCTTCCAAAAGATTTCGAAAGCCAATAGGGAGAAAGAGAAATTTCTCGTAGACACTGATCAACAAGCGAAACACGAAATCATCTTTTTCGAAAAAAGTCGGGTTGGCCCTTTTCATCAGTACATCTGCTATCACCTCGTCTGTATAGAGTTCTGGATCGAGATTTGAAGGAATCTCCCTACCTACCAGAAACCGAAAAAGACGGACGCTACCAACAATGACCGCCCTTATTCCGGCAACGATAAAGACTATGGAAAGCGCCAGCTCCAACCAAGCCAATTTGGTCAACCCGACGTTGATGCTGCCGCGAATGTGAAACATCAGCATAACACCCAGCAAGAGGGTGAGAATCCCAAATATCAAATCTAGCTTTCCCTCTGCCTTGAACGGATTTTTGATGTCTAGGGTTGTTTTTCCGTAATTGAAGGCCATGACAATCGGTGTTGGTTTACAAAAGCTTTGGTTGATGCGAGCAGAGATGGTTGGTGCCGCGGGTATCTATAACATCTAGATATTGAGCAATAAATGTAAACTATTTAATTTGTAAAGGTAGTTCGGTAGCTGAAAAAAGTAGTTATTTGAAATCGACACGGCGTTGAAATGGGAAGTAGGAATTCTGCCAACATAGTAGGCGGTTATGGTGAGCAGACGGTCATCTGGCGACTGGCCGGTGCACTGGGCCCGCACGCCAGGTTTGCTCGTTTTCTATTCCTTGTTCTGATGATAATAACCCAAAACATGCTCCGGTATTTCCATTTGCTGCGGCAAACCTTCGTCCGGAATCGGATATCCCGCAACTTGCTTTATAGGCACCAGGCCGGCCCAAATGTCAAGACCGTAATCCTCCGGTTCATCACCGACACCGACGTCCCTAATTTTGGCCGAAGCGGTCTCGATGGTCATTTCGACGACCATTGTTCGGTCCAGTTCCTTTGGGTGCATTGGCCTAATTCCGCCCCAGCGGCCTTTCATCATGTGATTCATGAAACAGGCGAGAGCGGCCTCTTTTTTTCCATCGGTTTTAATGTTCTTCACCCGTCCAAACAAGGTCGCGGAGCGGTAGTTGACGGAATGGTGCAGACCGGAACGCGCCAAGACCAAAGCATCCAAATGCATAACGGTCATGCTTATTTTTTTGGCATCCAACAAAGCGAGCAGCATCCTATTGGCCTGTGAACCGTGCAGGTAGATTTTGTCTTCATATCTTCCATAGGCCATCGGTAGGACAATCGCCCGTCCTTCGAAAACATAACTTACATAGCCGATAAAACCGGCATCCAAGATGGCATTGATTTTCTCAACCTCGTAAACGGCCCTGTTCTTTCCCCGTTTTACCCTGTTCAGTTTCGACTTCGAATATTCTTGCATAGTAATAATTTTTGTGTTTACAATTCAAAATTACCACTTTTGTGGACTGCCGTAATCGGCCAGAATAAATATAATCGATAGTCCAGATGTTCCCATATAAAACCAGTATCCAGTTGGATAGAAATAGCGATCATGCATTGTACTTGCAACTATCGAATCAAATCATACAGTTTATTAAAAACCGGACCTTGGCGCCTAAAGTAAAACTTCCGGGGAGTAGGGCGTTGGCGGAACTCTTACAGGTTCATAGAAATACGGTCGTTGCGTGCTATGATGAGCTGTCATTACAGGGATGGGTGGAAAGTATCCCCAAAAAGGGAACTTTTGTACTTCGTGATTTACCGGTTTTGCGGCACCGGAAATTAAGTGATTCCGTGGCTTTGGATGTTCAAAAAAGGGCTGGCTTCCGTTTTTACCGAAACGACATTTTATCACCAAAACCCGGTGGAAGGAAAAAGGGTTTTATGTATTTGGATGATGGGATATCGGACGGAAGACTAACTCCCATCGATGAAATCGCCAGAACCTATCGAAGGATTTCCGCTAAGAAAAAAATATCGGAACATCTGTCCTACGGTTCCACTTATGGAAACGATACCCTGCGGGAAGTTTTGGTCGAGTATTTGAATTCCACCAGAGGGTTGCAAATTGGTGAGGAAAATGTGCTGATCACGCGCGGCAGCCAAATGGGTATTTGGTTATCGGCTCAACTATTGTTTCAAAAAAAGGATGTTATCGTCGTCGGCAGTACCAATTATCAATCCGCCGATGCCACTTTCCTAAACCAACGGGCCCGATTGGAACGGGTTTCGGTGGATGCCAACGGAATAGTAACCGATGAAATTGAAAATCTTTGTAAACGGAAGCAGATCAAGGCGGTTTATGTGACATCGCACCATCATCATCCGACCACGGTAACCCTTTCCGCACAAAGAAGAATCCACCTCTTAAACCTGGCAAACCGGTACAATTTTGCCATTATTGAAGACGATTACGACTATGACTTCAATTACGATCACGCTCCGATTTTACCTTTGGCCAGTCACGATACCAACGGAAACGTTATCTACATCGGCTCGGTCTGCAAAACGGTCGCCCCGGTCTTCAGGGTCGGGTACCTCATCGCTTCAAAAGAATTTGTGGATGAAGCCGCTAAATTGAGGGGTTTTGTGGATAGGCAAGGAGATGCATTGTTGGAGCTGACCTTTGCCGATTTTATAAAATCCGGAGATTTGGACAGGCATATTCGCAAGGTGATGCGAATTTATCACCGGCGTCGCGACTTTTTTTGTACCCTTTCAAAGGATGAATTAGGTGATTTTTTTGAGTGCGAAATACCGAAAGGCGGTATGGCTGTCTGGGCCAGATTGAACTTGAAGTACTCTTGGGAAGTCGTTTCTACGGTCGCGACGAAGCACCGATTAAAAATCGGGGATTGGCAGCGTTATGACAGTGCTGGCATGGGACACAATGGTATCAGGATTGGTTTTGCTTCCAGCACCGAAGCAGAAATTCGTGAATTGATCGGTCGGCTCAAGAAAACGATGAAGGAAATCGAGGGTTCGGTAAAAAACACGTAAAATATATTGTTAGACTACTTCATGGGACGGTACTTTCCGATAACGTCATCAAAACCTTGATTGTTTTGTCCGAATCTTTTTTATCCACGAAAATATGGTCATGATAATAACCGGTGATTACATTGCAGCTTGTATTGTTTTTGCCGATTCCGTTGAAAATATGACTGTCAAACCAACTGCATTAAGAGATGAATGAACCAGAAGGGTAATCCATGCAGATAAATTTTTTCTCCAACCATTCAATCTTTCTTAGAAAACCACCAGTCTTGCAGGGGGTCATGTTGTCATGATAATTTTAATCGCCTTTGCAATCCGATAATAGTTTTGTTGCCCTTCGTCGTTCATTTGATTGGCAACACAAATTTCGGCAAGGGTGTAAGTTTACAAAATCGTTTCTTGCTATATTTTTGATTCGTCTTTTTGAGTTGGGAAGCCTATTATAGCTATATCTCATTGGAAACTTTGTTGTCTGTGGGCTCTAGTTCCTAAGTTGGCCCGTATTGCATTTATTCTTTGTTGTGCTACGTTATTTTCCTTCTTTTAGGATTTTTGAAAGCTTTTTAGGGTCTTGACGATTGTCCCAGAATGCGGTGATTATTATTTCTTCGATTGTAACCTTGTAGTAAATACTGAAGTTGCCCAGTGATGTAACTATTGTGCCTTGGAAGTCGGCCTTTTTATAATTGAAGGGAGTTTTAGCAATTTGTAAGGTTCTATCGGCTACAATTCTGATTAGTCTTTTCGAATACGTGTTCGATTTGTTTCTTTTTACCCAATATTCGAGTATTCCAACAAATTGGATGTCCGCCGTCCTGGTCCCTGGTCCATCTTACAGTCTGTTCAGCCATTCCATGTTCCGTTTGTCCATAGCTTCTTGATAAATTAATCGGCCATTTTTAATATCGGCTTCGCTCATCTCCAACATTTCTTTTTGCTCGGCGGTCAGTTCAATTATATTGTTGTCCATCGAGTTGGATGAAACAAGGGTGTCCAAAGCCTGTAGAAATTCTTTGTTTCTAATTGTCAGGATTTTATCGATTAATCCAATTCGTATTCTATCAACTGTTCCATAAGAAATCAATTTAAGTTACATGTTCGGAAATTCTGGCGGATTATCATAATTTCAAGTTGAAGATAAAATTCCTGTGGCAATAAGCTCGTTAGCTAAAGTAATCGATAGAGTTTCTTAGGCGGTTAATGTTGCACATCTTCCCAAAATAAAAGTAAAAAGTGCTTTACCCCCTCAGTTCAAAACTGGATAAAAGCACTTTTCAAAGCTACCTGATTTTTCGACCCGGAGCCTACAACGTCCTCAAATACTCCGCGACATTCCGCGTTTCTTCTTCGGTCAGGTTTTGGTTGAGCATGATGGCGTTGTTGTATTCTTTTAGAAGGGCCTTGGCGATGGGGTCTTCTTTGAGCATGCCGTCGGGGTTGATGATCATGTTCATGACCCAAGTGGGGTTTCTCCGCTCGTAGACGCCGCTGAGGGCAGGGCCGATCATGCGCTGTTCGGGCATGTGGCAGGCGGTGCAGATGGCCTGGTATTTCGCCTCGCCAGCGGAGGCCATTTCTTGATCGATGTCACTTTCGAAAGAAACGTTTTCGAAAGGGCCAACGCCTTCATTGTCCATATCGACGGGTACGCCCTCGGACTCTGCTTCGGCAGCTTTGTCTTCGGTCTTGCTGCGGTTCATTTCAAAACCTTCTTTCTTTTCTTCCTTTTTCGATTCGCCGCAGCTGACAATCAATCCGCCCAACGCAAATACTAAGAGTATTTTTTTCATAGGTGTTTCCTTTTTGTGCCGCTATAGGTTAAACGAAATACGGCATCTTTACTTTTATGGTACTAATATAAGGATTAGTGAAAATTAAACGCTCTCTTCCAGAAATTTTATTGCCCTTTTTTCGGAATAATAGTGATTTCCGGAATCGATAAATCCGACATGGCCGCCGAATTTCGGAGTTTCCAAATGTAACATTTTGTTTGCTTTGGCCTCATCATATGGATAGCATTCGGGGCCTAAAAACGAGTCGTTCGTGGCGCTGATAATCAAGGAGGGCACGCGAACCTTCGGTAAGAATTGTCGGCAACTACTTTGCTCATAGTAGTCTATCGCATCCTTAAAGCCATGTGCCGGAGCGGTGTAGACATCGTCGAAGTCTTTGAGGTTACCAATGCTTTCTATTTTTGTTTTGGAAATGCGCTCGGGAAAAAGTGGCAGTTTCAACCGCAACTTATCCACAAGATGTTTTTTGAAGCGCAGGGCATAGGCAAAATTTTTGGCTTTTAGAAGTTCTTTGAGCGAGCTATAGAGATTACAAGGCGCCGATACCGCAATGACCGCTTTAATTTTTTCTGGAATATCCCGAGCTTCCCCAACATATTTCAGAGCCATATTGCCGCCAAGGCTGACGCCTTTAATATAGATGTCTTGATACTTTTTATTTTGGAGGATATGCTGCACGACGGCATCCAAATCTTCGGTAGCGCCGGAGTGGTACGAGCGGTACAGCCGATTGGTCTCCCCACTACAGCCCCGAAAATTCACGGCGCAGGCGTCGATGCCGACCGAGTTAAAGGCCTTGGCGCTTCCGGTAATATAGGGGCGTTGCGCATTGCCCTCCAGCCCGTGTAATAAAATCGCGACCTTGCCGGAAGGATGCTCCGCAAAACTCCAGTCCAGATCCATAAAGTCTCCGTCGGGCAGTTCTAGGCGTTCGCGTTCTTGGTCGAGCCCTTCGACTTTTCTGAACAACCCGGAATAAATGGTGGAAAAGTGGCCATACCTCAGATATAGTGGCGGGCTGTATTGCGAAGAACATAGTGGCATCAGTACAGAATATTATCTTTAGGGGCAACGGGTTCTGGCAATTCCGTCTCGTCCAACATATCGCGAAGGTCGATTTCTATGGTTCTACAAAGTGCGGTCATCGGCACATCGTTGATACGGCCCTCGAAAGGATCCTCGCTATTATCACCGATGATTTCCATAGTGCTGAAAATCCATGAGATCAACACGGAGAACGGAATCATTAAAAACAGATACCAGTCGGCGAAAGTCGCCGGCCCGGTCGCCGCATCGTCCTCAAAAACATCCAATAGTCCGAAAGGGAGTAGTAAAACGAATATCCAAGTAAAAACTTTTGAAAAATAGCCGTATTGTCTGGGAAAGGGCGTGTTCTTGATACGTTCGCACATCCCCTGTAAATTGTAGAGTTCCTCTAGAACGGATTGCAGCTGATCTTCTTGAAAGCCATCTATAATCTTTTTTTCTCTTAGGGTACGAATGTCGAAGGCCTGATTTTTGACGAGATGGGTGGCAGGGTTGACCCGTTTTTTGAGGTCGATAAATTCGCGTTTACTAACGTAATTATAGGCTTCGTTGCAAGAGATATTACGTTCATCATGTTTATCGAACACTTTCTCGACCATGCGGTTTTCGGTTAGCGCCCACGACTTGGGCTGTCGCAGCTGAACCCTTAAGGCATTGATCCAGGCGATATGGCGGTGGATCATCTGGGTCTGCATTTTTTTATCGTACCCGGGATCATCCGTTTTTACGAAGCTTAGTACCTGTATGCTCCACGTACGGCTATAGTTGACTATGCCGCCCCATATTTTTCGGCCTTCCCAAAAACGGTCGTAGCTCTGACTGTTCTTAAAACCGATATAGAACGCGACCGCTATACCGATAACGCTTAGGGGCTGAAAGGGTACGTCGATAAACGTCCATCCTAAAAAATGGTAGAGACAAAAAACTCCGGTCGCATAAAACGTAAAGAAAATTAGGTTTTTCCAAGCAAAGCGAAGTATGAGTCCCCAGCCGATATTACGTTTGATATACATCTGTGATGAATTAAAAGATTAGGGG
>JBAUIP010000468.1:0-10593 GCA_049683055.1 Pricia sp. | reverse complement strand
ACTTACGACCGATTGAAATTTACAATCGCTTTGAACCTGTTAATAGCAAAATCGGAAACTTATTTCACAGTCAAGCGAACTTTAAAACGTTGTAGTCGGCAACGTTACTTCGCAATGACTATTACCCCAATAGTTGTCTGGCGTGCGCCATGGCGGAATCGGATAGCTCCTTCCCACCAAGCATTCCGGCCAGTTCGACCACCCGTTCGTCGGGAGTCAGTTTTTTCATCTGGGTGCGGGTCGTCGCCCCTTCTTCGGTTTTAAACACCTTGAAATGATGGTCGCCTTTCGAGGCGACCTGCGGTAAATGGGTGATGGAAAACACCTGCAAAGTATCGCTCATAAGCTGCATAATATCTCCCATTTTATTGGAAATCTCCCCCGAAACCCCTGTGTCGATCTCATCGAACATCATGGTCGGAAGGTGCTCGTACCGGGCCAAGATGGACTTGATGGTCAGCATGATTCGGGACAACTCTCCTCCAGAGGCCACTTTTTTCAATTCTCCATAACCCGTGCCCTTGTTCGCCGAGAACAGAAAGGTCAAATCGTCTTTCCCATTGTTCTTGAATTCCTTGGATGGATGTATTTCAATCTTGAAGGTGGCACTCGGCATTCCTAGCGAGGAAAGACTCTGCTGCAATTGCTTCTTCAAATCGGGAATGACCTTCTCCCGCCGAGCGGATAGGGATTCCGACAGCCCTTCCAATTCCTTTTCCTGCGAGGATAACCTTTCTTGCTTCTTTTTGATATCGGATTCCAGATTTTCGGTGACGCCTACCTTTTCCGAAAGGGCTTCCTTGATCTCCAAAAGCTCGGAAACATCCGCCGCACTATGTTTCTTTTGCAGGTCGTAGAGCAGCTGTAGCTTGGTGTTGGTTTCCTCCAGGAGCTGCGGATCGGCCTCGGCACCTTCCTCAAATTGTTGGAATTCGGAGGCAATGTCATCCACCTCGATAAAAACGGACTGTATCCGCTCGTTCAATTCGGCATATTGGTTTCCAAAGGCGGATAGTTTCCCCGAAATCTGTTTGAGCTCGGCCAATCGAACGACCACCCCGACCTGCTCATCGTTCAGCAATTGATATCCATTGGAGAGCAGTTCCAAAATATTTTCGACATTGTTGAGCTGTTCGTAGCGCTCTTCCAATTCTTCCTGGATGCCCACTTTTAAGGGAGCGGCTTCTAATTCCTCCAACAAAAAGCTATTATAGTCGTGCTCCTTGACAGCTTCTTTCTGAAAATCGAGAAGCTCTTGCAGTTCCTTCGCGGTTTTTCGGAAGGCATGCAACTGCAAAGTGTAGTCCTTTAAAATTTTTCCGTTATCCGCCAGTGCATCGATGACCTTCAACTGGAAATCATTATCCGCCAGTTGCAGGGTCTGATGCTGCGAATGCACATCGATAAGGCTATCCCCCAGTTTGGTGAGAATATCCAAAGTGACGGGGGAATCGTTGATAAACGCGCGGGATTTTCCACTCGGCTGTATCTCTCTTCTGACTATTGTCCGGGTTTCATAGTCAAGATCGTTATCCTTGAAAAACGATTCCAATCCGTATTTTTCCACCTTGAATTCCGCCTCTATAATGCATTTTGCATCCGGGTCTCGTAAAGAGGACAGGTCCGCACGCTTACCCAATACCAAGGACAGTCCCCCCAAGAGAATGGATTTGCCGGCCCCGGTTTCCCCGGTAATACATGTAAATCCTTCATCGAACGCGACGTTCAGTTCATCGATAAGGGCATAATTTATAATGGAAATATTCGCTAGCACGGGCTGTTACGGATTTTAGGGGTAAAGATAACCGATAGCTGAGAATTATGGCAATCAATTGCCTCTGGAAAATCTTTTCTTGTGTGGATTGCCGGTTCCTGATCTTTTCAATAAGGGGCTAGGCAGGCACAACAATATCTGTGAAGAATCAGAATACCTTTAAAGGTTTCAAATACAGAACCGACTGAAAATAATGGAGCGAGGGGTTAGTACTTGATATCTTTCCAGGTACTGGAATAAGTGGGGGCGACATTGTTCAGGGTTTCCTTCAGTTCCACAATGTCGACCTTCGGGCCATCGGAAAAAATATTCTGTATTTCCTCGGCCTTGGCGTCGAAAAAAGTCTGTATCAAAAAGGCATTGGGTCGGCGTTGGATCATGGTCTCGAAAAGTTTCATGGTGCCGGCAATGACCTGTTTTCCCGTGCTGTTGTTGTCTCCCAAGATGTCGAGGCCCTTGCGGTGGTAATTGTACATGGCGATGCGGTACTCGCGATACGTGTTGGACAGCAGATTATCTATAAGCTCAAAACGGCTTCGGTCGCTGTTCTGATCCCATCCGGAAAAATTGCTGCCCTGCGCCTGTGTAGTAATCTGTTGCGCCTTTCGAAAGGAATCGGTTCCACCTTCCAGCGCGAAAGTGTCGGCATCGAGACCTAGAATAACGTAAGTGTAGAACGACACGACCCCAATCAGGTTCGATTCAATACTATTGGGGTTGAAAACCAAGGGTTGGAATTCGATATATTCGAAATTGAACTCATTGTCCTTATAGTTGAAAATAGGGCTAGAGTACGATGTGTTGTAAACGGGACGGGAGGATTGAATCTGAATATTACCTTCAAAACGGTTCGAATCGAACTTGGTAATGGTGATGAACATCTGGCAGTTAATGCGTTCGTTTTCCTGAAAAATTCGGTTCGTCCATTTGTTCTTGTTTACAAAATCGTTTAATGAACGCTCCAAGGTCTTAAAGATCTGCTGGTTGGTCTGGGAGACTTGATCGGAATTTACCGTAACGGTGCAGTTGAGTTCTTGCGCCTGCAACGAAAGGGCAAAGCTTAGTAAAATCCATAAAATCAGTAACCTACGCATCAATTCGCTTGATAATTTCGGTAAAAATATCCTCGGCCACCGCGGCCTTGCTCTTTAGTTCAAACGGGATAATCTCGGAATTGGTATCCATAAAGGTAATTTTGTTGGTGGCCGTCCCGAAGCCGGCCCCTTCGTCATTTAGGGAATTCAGTACGATGGCGTCCAAATTTTTGGCCGCCAGCTTGGCCCTGGCATTTTCGAGCTCGTTTTCGGTCTCCAAGGCAAAGCCGACCAAATACTGGTTTTGCTTCTGTTTTCCGAGGGATAAAAGGATGTCTTTGGTTTTGACCAGTTCAATGGTGAACTCCGCATCCTTTTTTTTGATTTTTTGGTCTGCCACGGATTTCGGGCGGTAATCGGAGACCGCGGCGGCGCAAATAACGATATCGGCATCCGGATAGTGTCGGTGTGCGGCCTCATACATTTCTTCGGCGGATACCACTCGTTCCAGCCTAATCGACCCAGGAATGAGTGTGGCTGGATTGGCCGCTGACGATTCGTTGGTCGAGTTCCAATTAGGGCCCATAGTCAAATGGGATGGTCCCGATACAAGCATCACCCCCGCCCCTAAACTGGCAGCCCGTTGCGCGAGCTCGAAGCCCATCTGCCCGGAGGAATGGTTCCCGATGAACCGCACCGGGTCGATAGCCTCATAAGTAGGTCCCGCCGTAATCAGTACCTTCTTGCCGGACAAGGGCAAACCTTCGGACAAATGGCGCTGAATAAAATCCACGATATCCTCTGGTTCCGCCATTCGGCCTTCGCCGCGCAATCCGCTCGCCAATTCCCCCGAAGTGGCGGGAATCATGACGTTGCCGTAACGCTCCAATTTTTCGAAAGAGACTTTCGAAGAGGGATGTTTATACATATCCAAATCCATTGCGGGAGCAAAGAAAACGGGACATTTGGCGGAGAGATAGGTCGCCAGCAGAAGATTATCGGAGGTGCCGTTCGCCATTTTAGACAAGGTGTTCGCAGTGGCGGGAGCGATCAGCATCAAATCGGCCCAGAGACCCAATTCCACATGATTGTTCCAGTCCATAGCTTTGACTCCCTCGGCACCCTTCTTTTCACTGGCAAACGAAGACAATACGGGATTTTTGGAGAGTGTCGCCAAGGTAAGGGGCGACACAAAATCGCCGGCGCTTTCCGTCAAGATGACCTTGACTTCGGCGCCGGCTTTTATAAATAATCGAACGAGAAATGTAGTTTTATAGGCAGCGATTCCCCCTGTTATACCTAAAAGGATTTTTTTGCCGTTCAACATGATGTACCTGTGGGTGCACTACTCCGGTGCCTCGTTATCTTTCTCGGTATTCCTAAAATAGATTTTATCCTTCATCCACTCGTCGACCGCCATGGCGTGAGGCTTCGGCAGTTTTTCGTAGAATTTCGAGACCTCAATTTGCTCTTTGTTCTCGAACACTTCCTCAAGGCTATCGCTATACGTAGCGAACTCTTCCAATTTTTCGAGCAGCTCCTTTTTGATTTCCGAATTGATTTGAACCGCTCGCTTGGCCGCTATCGAAATGGCCTCGTAGATATTACCGGTCTTGTTGTCGAATTCGTTTCTATTCACCGTTTTGGTGGAAACGGGAGCCTTGGAGTTCTTTAAATCGTTCATATCCATATTGAAATATAATTATCTTGCTTCTTTTTCTTGGGTAAAACCCTGTTGTTCCAGATTGACCTTTTGTAGAAGTTTCGCGGCCTTATCGGTATATTTCGTTTCCGGAAACTGCTTTTTCAACGCGTTGAAATCCTCTTGCGCCTCTTTTAGCCGGTCCGGTTTTAACCGATCAAAACTGTTGAGCGCATATTGCGTCGCCGATTCGAACCGGTAGTACATCGCATCCTCGCGATAGATGGAACCGGGATAATCGGAAATAAAATTGTCAAAGGCGGATATTGCGGGGTTCAGGAATGTAAAATCGAATTCCCCCAATTTATTGTACTGCTTGGCGATTTCATACGCTTTGCGTTCCTTTTTCGTGGTCAACTCTTTGGCCATGGCGTTCGCCTCGTCAAAATATTCCGAATCGGGATAGGCATTTATATAGGTCTGCAGCTTGGCAAGGGCCTTATCCGTATCGGTCTGGTCGAGGGAATATCGTGGGGATAATTCAAAATAACTTTTCGCACCATAAAAGGATGCCTCGGCGATTTTTTCGCTCTTGGGGTATGATTTGGTAAAGCGTTCGAACTGATAGCCCGCCATGTTATAATCGCCCAATTGAAAGTAACTGTCCGCAAAAAAGAACATGACCCGCTCGCCTTGGGGCTTGCCGACATATTTGGGTGCGATCTGCTCAAAAAGCCGGTTGGCCCTTTTCATATCGCCCTCATCGTAAAATTTTTGGGCCATATCGTACTTGGCCTTGACATCTTCGTTCTTCAGCACTTTTTGGTACTCGCTACAGGATTGCAGCGCTACGGCCAAAAGCGCCATGGGGACTAACAACTTGTTCTTCAAAAGCATTTTGCAAAATTACGGATTACCGATGGATAATAAAAACTAATAATTGAACCTCGAAAATAGAGGTATTATTGCTTAAGAAATGTTCTTTGTGGAAGATTTAACAGGATGTAGTATTCGTTTCAATTTCAAATCCGAAGGATTTGCGGTGTTGGCAAGGGAGCGATTCTTGTCAGTTGCTTTCATTTTTAAGTTGGATGCCCTTGTTTGAGGCGGATGCCTTTGTTAAAAGAAGATGCTTTTGTTGAAGGTGGATGCCCTTCCCCCGGCGCCGGATGCCATACAGTTGGTATTTAGCTCGGTGCCCGAGATTCGAAGAGGGATGCCCTTCGCTCGGCGCCCAAGTCCTAATCAGGCCGTTACCTTCAAAAATGGCTTTGCAAAATCCGCGATTTCCTTTTTCAGCTCGGGCGTAGCCTCCACCAGCGGAAGCCGTACCACGGCATTTGAAAGGCCCAAAGTTTCGAAGATGGCCTTAATGCCGGCAGGATTCCCCTCCTTGAAAATAAGTCCCATTCCTTCTTGTAGGGCGTAATGCAGACGATTGGCCTCGTCGACATCCCGTTGCAATCCGGCCCTGATCATGCGGGAAAATTCTGATGGCAAGCCTTGTCCCAATACCGAAATGACACCGGAACCACCGGCCAAAACGGTGGGAAGCGCCGTGATATCATCCCCCGAAATCACCATAAAGTCCTTATCCTTATACTTCAGAATTTTCTGTATCTGCACCATATCGCCCGAAGCTTCCTTGATACCGATAATATTCCCGAAATCCCGCGCCAGTCGCAATGTGGTCTCCGGAAGCATATTGCTTCCCGTCCGCCCGGGTACATTATATAGTATGATAGGCATTTTCGTCACCTCGGCAATCGCCTTGAAATGCTGGTATATACCCTCTTGGGTAGGCTTGTTATAATATGGTGTCACGGATAGTATGGCGGAAAAATATTCGGATTCAAAGGACTTGATTTCGTCTACGATCCGGTAGGTACTGTTTCCGCCGATGCCCAGCACAAGAGGCAATCGCCCCGCATTGGCGCGAACGACCGTCTCCATGACCTCTATCTTTTCCGCCTTGTTCAGGGTCACGGACTCCCCCGTGGTACCGAGAACGACCAAATAGTCGACCCCGCCGTCGATGCAGTACTCCGTAATGCGCCCCAAGGCATCCGTATCTATGGATAAATCGGTTTTAAAAGGAGTGACCAACGCCACACCGGTACCTTGTAATTGTTCCATTATCGTATCTCGTTTAGCACCCCGAGGTATTTTTTCAGTTCCGTTTTAAAGGTCTTAAAATCCTTTAGTGGCGCATCCATAATCAAATCGTTGTACATGCGGTCGACCCCTTTGAATCCCACCCGAAATCGGGCCCGGGTCTTGACGCTCATTAATTGGATAAGCAAGTTTTCTTCTTTATAATAATTGACCAATAGGTCATATTCCCGGCTCAAAAACTCCAAGGCGTAACTGTTCTCGATGTTACCGTTCCATCCGAGATCTTTGTCCGAAAAAACCGGAGTGGAATAAGGGGAATTCTTATCATAATGCCTTTTGTACCCTATAATCTTGACCCCGTTGGGCCTCAGATTGTAATCTTCCACGAAGTCATAAAAGACGTTCGCATCGTCGAAACTGTCGAGATCGACGATGCAACCGACCGAGCTGATGCCACTCTCGCGATCCACTTTCTCGGGCTCTTTCGCCAGCTCCTGTTTCAGGAATTTAACGGCCGAATTGTACTTGAACTTATCTTTTAATCCCTTAAACATGTACTTTTACATTTGGTTGGTGCGAATACCAGAAACGGCACCGAACCCTACAAATGTAAATAAACTCCGCTCAAAATTATTTATTGCGAAGATAAAAGGATTTCAGTATTTAAAAATGAAACATTTTGTTGTATTTATAACTTTAGGATGTATTTTTTCTTGTGGGGATACTGGTCGGGATGCCATTGAGGGTGCCATTTCGTTAACGCGTATCGAGGGCGGACAGATAGCGATCGACTCCACCCTTCCTGCTTCGGATTCTTTGGTGCGTTTCTTCCGTCCCTATGGACAACGAATCGATGCGGTGCTTGATAGTACTTTGGCCTATGCCCCCAACCCAATTTCCAAAGAGGATGGCGATTACAATACCACCGCCGGCAACCTTTTGGCTGATATCGTGCTGTCGGAGGCGAATCCTATTTTCCGCTCCCGAACCGGGGAAGACATCGATTTCGTAATGCTCAACCATGGGGGAATACGATCGATTGTTTCCCGGGGCACGGTGACTGCCCGTACCGCGTACGAGGTGATGCCTTTCGAGAACGCCATCGTTGTGGCCAAGCTCAGCGGGAAATCCGTCAAGGAATTGGTCGAGTACCTGCGCGATTCCGGAAGGGCGCACCCCATTTCGGGTCTACAAGTAGTATTGGAGAGAGACAATGCGATTCGGGATATCTATATTAAAGGAGAGCATTTCGACGAAAATCGCACCTATAATGTAGCCACCTCGGACTACCTACTGCAGGGAGGCGATGATATGGTTTTCTTTGGGGATGCCGAACAATCCACCGAAATCGACTACAAAATCCGCGATGCGATGATCGATTATTTTAGGAAGACGGATACGGTCGCGCCAGTAGTGGATGACCGGTTTTATAGGATGAAGTAAGGTTTGAACGATGTGGATTGCCCAGAACGGGAAATTCTCTTCAGGTGGCAGGAAAAAAGGATGCCGGTTGCAAGATCTGAACAATTCTGGGTGAAATTTTTGAGTGGCGGCAAGGTCTACGGATGCCGGTCGCCCGGCCAAGCAAAATTCCACTACCGGTTACAGGACAAGTTTTAATAAGATCACTCTCATGAAAAGAAGAAAATTCCTAAAAAATACGGCCGCCTCCAGCGCGCTCGTCGGCTTGGGAGGTCTATCCCTAAACTCCTGCTTACGGGACACCCAAAAGCACATCACCATCTTACACACCAACGACGTGCACAGCCATATCGACCCCTTTTCGCAGGACCATTCCGAATTCCCGAACCTAGGGGGATTGGCCCGGCGTGCCAGTTTAGTGGACAGCATCCGCCGAGAAAATCCCAATACCTTATTATTGGATGCCGGCGACATTTTTCAGGGTACCCCCTACTTCAACTTTTACGGAGGCGAATTGGAATTTAAAGGCATGAGCATGCTCAGGTATGATGCCGCGACCATCGGCAACCACGACTTCGACAATGGTCTCGAAGGCCTACTGGCGCAACTACCTTACGCCGATTTCGAGTTACTCTCCGCCAACTACGACTTTAGCAATACGATGATGGACGGCCACGTGAAGCCTTACAAAACCTTCACGGTCGACGGCATCAAAATCGGAATCTACGGACTGGGAATCGAGCTCGAGGGACTGGTCAACAGTAAAAATTATAAGGAAACCAAGTATCTAAATCCCTACGAAATTGCGTTAGACTCGGAACGCCAACTAACAAAGAATGAAAAATGCGATTTGGTGATTTGCCTATCCCACATCGGATACGACTACAAGAACCTGGAAAAACCCAGCGATTTAGCCCTCGCCGGCCGAACCCATCACACCGACCTTATCATCGGCGGCCACACCCATACTTTTCTGGAGCGGCCGACGGTGGTGCCCAACGCCGACGGCAGGGACATCCTTGTCAACCAAGTCGGTTGTTTTGGTATCAATCTTGGCCGTATCGACTTTTATTTTGATGGGAATAGCCAGCGAGCGCCGGAGGGGATTTCGATTGCGGTTTGAGCTTTAAAACTATGATCGATCTAAACAGAACCACATTCAAAAACCATGATTTCGCCCACCTTGTAGCTGCTCTGGACAAGGATTTGGCCCAACGAGATGGTGAAGAGCACAGTTTCTACGACCAGTTCAACAGCATTGAAGGCTTACACCATGCGGTGGTAGCCTATTCGAAAGGAAAACCGGTAGGTTGCGGCGCGATAAAGGAATTCAGTTCCGATAGCATAGAGGTTAAGCGCATGTACGTATTACCGGAATTCCGCGGTAAGGGCGTTGCGAGCCAACTATTGACAGAATTGGAAGATTGGGCCGCGGCCCTGGGCTATACCCATTGTGTTTTGGAAACCGGCAAACGCCAGCCGGAAGCTATAGCGCTCTACAAGAAAAATGGATATAAAACAATTGTTAATTATGGACAATATGTGGGAGTGGTGAATAGCGTTTGCTTTTGCAAGGAACTTTAAACATCAATCGATTAGCAATTTGTTTCGCAAATGCCTCATTGCTTCGGAATGAGTATACGTTTTGCCCTGTTCGTAGTCTTTTTCGGACCGGCTGATCAATAGTTCAAAGGCTTCGTTTTCAGATAATTTAGTTATTGACAAATCTCCCATAACCATTCGTTTTATTAAGTTCAGAGTCAAGTAACCACTGGTTCAACAGAGGCCCTCAAATTATTCGAAGCTTCTCAAAACATCCTCCGTAATGCCCCGATGCTCTTCCTTAAGCGATGTCTTGGGAAACTCGCGACCGGCCCGCCGATACCAATAACCGGCATTGAACTCGTCGCCCTCCTTTCGGTGCAGGTACCCGTGGATGCGGCTGCCGAGGTCGGTGTCCAGGTCTTGGGCGATGTCATGGGATGCCTTCCAATCGCCTCCGGCATCGTACCAGAGGGATCTCAGGGCTTCCGGCCACTCGGATGGCGGTTCATCTTGGTGCAAGGTGGCTTCAAACTCCTTATAATTCTTGGGGATGTTCATTATTTTCGAATTTAGAGGATTATCCTTTTTGTGTTATGGGTCGTTTCTTTTCAAAAATAAGCTAAATTCGGCCGTTAATCCATACCCTTGACGCGTTCACAGTTTCAAAGTATAATCCGTCGGCGGCCCCTGCCCTATCTGGTGGCCTTGCTGTTTACGCTGATGATTTTCGGTCTGCACATGCTGCCGAACATGGACAGTATGCTCAACGAGAACAACACCCGAATCTCCCACGGTTTTCTCAAATCCCAAATCGATTACCATCAAGAAATCGCGCCTTTCGCCCGTCGGCCACTTACCAGTTTTCTGATCGAAAGTGCGATGCAGCACTTGGGATTACGGCCAGGCCATGCCTTTATCCTAATCAATTTCTTGCTACTTTTTCTCAGCGGAACGCTGTTGTTCAGGCTCTCCAAAACGCTAAAGGCCACCACGGCGCAGGGTTTAATAAATCTTTGCGTCTATTTTCTGTCCTTTTCGGTGCTGTTCGCTTTTTTTCCGCC
>JBAUIP010000467.1:0-6681 GCA_049683055.1 Pricia sp. | reverse complement strand
CGGGTGATGTTCTCCCCGGATAGATGCAACAGTTTAATGGTATCGATCAGGGGAAGCCCTGCGCCCACGTTAGTTTCGTACAAATACTGCTTTTGGTTCTTGGCCAGCTTTTCTCGCAGCGACTGGTAAAAATCAAAGCCCAGAGTATTGGCAATCTTGTTGGAGGACACCAAATCGAATCCGTTTTCGACGAAGCGCTGATAATGTGATGTAAAATCCTCACTTGCCGTGTTGTCGACTGCAATCAGGTTTTCGAGATGATTGTCCCGAGCAAAGGCAAAGACCTCATCGATATTGTATTGACGGCCCATTTTCTCAATGGCCGTTCTCCAGTTTTCGGAGGTTCCATTTCTGAACTGTTCATTTTTATGCTGTTCGTTCTTCGCCTGATCATTTTTTGACCGATTATTTTTCAGCACTTCATTTTGCGAGCGACGATTGTTTAACGGGCCGTTTTTGAACAGATCATCTTTGGACAAACCATTCTTGGTAAGCAGCAATTTTCTGGAATTGGCGATGGCGAAAATGTTCACATCGATGCCTTTGCGCTCCTCAATGGTTTGCGCGGATTTCAATATCTGGTCGATCAGGGTGCCGCCAACGTTGCCATGACCAAAAATAGCTAGGTTAACCTTCTTGCTAAATCCGAAAATCTGACCATGCATCACGTTGAGCGCCTTATGGAGATCGCTCTTTTTGACTACCAAACTGACGTTTTTTCCGGATACGGTATTGTTGAACAATAATGGAACGACCTGGTTTTTAATCAGTGCATTATACGGCCGGTGAAACGTGCTAAGGCCCTCACCGACTATCGAAATGACCGCAACTTCATCCAATACCGTAATCATATTGATATCCCGGCTCGCATAATCCCCTTCGAACTCATCGTCCAAAGCTTTTTTGGCGCGTAGGGCTTTGTTGGAATCGACCACAAGCCCGATGCCCCGCTCGGAGGAGCCTTGTGAAATAATACTGACGCTGATGTTGTTTCGTTCCAGGGTCTTGAAAATCCGCGCGTCGATGCCGACTTTTCCGAGCAGCCCCCTACCCTCCAGATTGATTAGGGATACATTTTCGATTACGGAAAGGGATTTTATACCTTCCTTTTCGGTCTTGGCACTGATTAAAGTGCCCTCGTTATCGTCATTAAAAGTGTTCAAAATCCGCAACGGGATGTTTTTTTCGATCAAGGGGATAATGGTCTTGGCGTGCAGAATGGTCGCCCCAAAATTCGCCAGTTCGTTGGCCTCCCCATAAGACAAGTTAGAAATCCGCCGCGCGTCAGGCACCATATCGGGATTGGCAGTGAAAATTCCGTCGACGTGGGTGTAGTTCTGCAGCTCGGCCGCATCGAGAAAGTTGGCGAACAGGGCGGCGGAATAATTGCTGCCGTTTCTTCCTAAAGTAGTCGTATTTCCTTTTTCGTCGGATGCGATAAATCCGGTAATAATGGGCACCGTGTCCGCCCCGAATTGCTCGAATCGTTTAAGGATATTTTCTTTGGATTCGGCTTCCAGAACGGATGCATTGCCGAAGTGGGAGTCCGTTTTAATTAATTGCCGGGCATCGACCATCTCAGCGGCAACATTCCGTTCAAGCAATAGTCCGTTCAGGGTTTTGGCGGACATTAGTTCTCCCAAAGCCAATACCTGATCTTTGATTTTGGGACTGTAATCTCCGAGCAGGGCGACACCTTCCAAAAGTTGGGATAGTTCGGCGAACTCCGCGCTCAAATCAATTTTAGAGCCACTATCCTCTTGACCAAACGCCTGGATAGCTTCCAGTTGGTATTCCTTGAAAGCTTTCAACTCCTCTTGATAATCCCTTCCATCCGCGGCATCCTTTAAAAGCGCTTCCAATCGGTCGGTGGACTTTCCCCGGGCGGATACTACTACAGCAATATTCTCTTCCTTCTTCGCCCTTTTACCGATGACGTCCAAAACCTTCTCGATACCCTCGCCGTTGGCCAGCGACCTCCCTCCGAACTTAAGAATTTTTAGACGTTGTCCGTTTCCGTTCTTGCCGAATACCGGTTTTAGCAGCTGTTCCATCTGCTCAAATTCGATCAAAAAGGCATCATGGCCATGCAGGGAATTGACTTCCCCATAGGTTACATTACTGTTGGCCTGTGCCAGTCGCTTATAGGTGTCCTTGTTTTCCTGCGCGGTAAAAAAGAGATCGGAGTCGACACCAATAATATGTATGTTGGTATCGCTGTTCTGCAAATCCGCAAAATTCTGCTCCCCATGGCGGGTGACGTCGATGGTTTTCAACAATTGGTTCATCAACTTGTAGGCGGAGAGTTGAAAGCGTTGCTGTAACTTGTCTCCATGGTGCATCAACCAGCTCTCGACATTAAAAACTTGGAGTTCCTCATTGGTGCTCCGCTTGAAACGCTCCTTGAACGATTCCGGAGTTCGGTAGCAGAGCATGGCATGCATCCGGGCGTCGTGTACCGGTTGTTTGGAATTGATAAGGAACTGCTCCTGAATTTGGCAATTCGCTATAAGCCAGTCCGTAGACTTCCAATCGGACGCCACTGGCACCAGATGTTCCGTGATTTCCGGATTCAAGGCAGCCATTTCCCAGGCTATGCCTCCGCCAAGAGATCCGCCAATGATGGCGAATAGCTTCTCGATTTTGAGCTGATTCAATCCCCATAAAAAAATCTTCGCGATGTCCCCCGCTACAAAATCCTTATAATTCTCGATGATAAACTTGTCGTGGCCGTTACCCGGTACATTGAAAGATAAAATGGTATAGGTATCGGTATCGATACGCTTGCCTTCCCCTATCAAAGCCGACCACCAACCACCGTCGCCCGTGACATTGGAATTTCCGGTCAGAGCATGATTCACCAGTACGATAGGCGCGGAATGCAGCTCGCGGCCGAACAGCTGGTACGACAGTTCGATGTCTTGGGTAACGCCGCTGAGGGTCGTGAAGTTTTTGATTTTTAAATGATGTAGCATAGGATAAGACAGATTCACTTTTTTAAGCAATCCTTACAAAAAACCCGACCCATTATCTTTGGTATTCAAAAGGATAAATCGGTCGGGCAGGTATTCCATTTAAGCAAAAACGGATTTGTCAATGGTCGCAAAGGCATTTTCTAGATCCGTTTTCAAATCATCAAGGTTTTCAAGGCCAATCGAGAGACGAATCAGGTCTTTGGTCACGCCAGTGGACTCCTGTGCGGCATCATCCAACTGCTGGTGCGTCGTGCTGGCCGGATGGATGATAAGGGACTTTGTATCGCCAATATTAGCCAACAAGGAGAAAATTTTGGTGTTATCCGCTATTTTCTTGGCCGATTCAAAGCCACCTTTGACCCCGAAAGTCACGATGCCGCTCTGGCCCTTGGGAAGATACGCCTCCGCCTGTGCGAAGTACTTGCTTGTTTTCAGACCGGGATAATTTACCCAAGCGACCTCTTTTCTATCTTGCAACCACTCCGCTAAAATGAGGGCGTTTTTACTGATTTCCTTCATGCGTATTTCCAAGGTTTCCAAACCCTGAAGAATTTGCCAGGAGTTGAAGGGACTCGCAGCTCCACCGAGGTCGCGAAGTCCTTCTACCCTAACCTTGGCGATAAAGGCGGCCGGACCCAAAGCCTCATGGTACACTAAACCGTGATATCCAGGTGATGGCTCCGTAAATTCCGGGAATTTTCCATTGCTGTAATCGAAAGTACCGGCATCGATAATGACTCCGCCCAAGGAAGTACCGTTGCCGTTGACATATTTGGTCAAGGAATGGATGACGATATTCGCACCGTGCTCAATAGGGTTCAGCAGGGCGGGCGTAGCTACGGTATTATCGACGATAAAAGGAATCTTGGCCGCTTTAGCTTCCGAGGCAATCGCCTTCAGGTCCAAAACGTCAAGTTTCGGGTTTCCCAAAGATTCCACAAAAATCGCACGGGTGCTCTCCCCAACGGCGTTTCCGAAACTGGAAGGATCTTCAGGGTCGACAAAGGTGGTGGTTATACCCAATCGTGGTAGGGTATTCGACAACAAGTTATAAGTGCCACCGTACAGGCTATTGGATGCCACGATATGGTCTCCCGCACGCAACAGAGTCATCAGCGCCGTAGATATCGCAGCAGTTCCAGATGAAGTGACCACCGCAGCGATACCCCCTTCCAAAGCGGCCATCCGCTGTTCGAGTACGTCGTTGGTCGGGTTGTTCAAACGGGTGTAGATATATCCCGTTTCGGAAAGGTTAAAGAGGTTGGCGGCATGGTCGGCATTATTGAAAACGTAAGCCGTGCTCTGATAAAGCGGCACCGCCCTAGTACCACCGTGTAACTTGGTGTCATGTCCCGCGTGAAGGGCGTTGGTCGAAAATTTTGGATCACTCATGATGTAAGGTTTTAATTGTTGCATCCCCTGGAACATTCCAAGGAAGGATAAAATACGAAAAAAGCCAACCCATCCGCGAAAAGCGGCGGTCGAAATGCAAGCCGTGGCCTACAGCGCGATACAATTAAAAGTTATGAAGAAAGAAAATTACGGAAAGTAATTCGTCTGTGTTATCTGCCTCAATACTGAAACGAATTCAGCGTGGGGTAGAATGTAGCACCTTCTTCGCACATTCCGACAGCGCCGGGCAGCAAAGGGTTGCTAAGGTTTCAAAGGGTCTATTCCCTCCACCTTTCTTGATAACCGATCAATATGTGTTTGAACTTTGTTGAAACAAATATAAGGATGGGATGTCGGATTTTCCTAATTTGACGGAATATAATTTGTCGCGGACATCCTGATTCCCAGGAAAATTGAAAAAACTCTAAATTTTGAACGCTTTTTTCACCGCCTCAATTGAATCCAATTTCTCCCAAGTAAAAAGCTCCACCTCTTTCTCTACCCTTCCGCTGTAATTGGATTCATAAACTTTTCTGACTTTTCTCGGTTCTTTCCCCATATGTCCGTAAGCAGCCGTTTCCAGATAAATCGGGTTGCGGAGTTTTAGGCGTTCTTCGATGGCGAAGGGACGCATATCAAAGAGTTCGGCTACTTTTTGGGCGATTTCGCCATCGTTGAAATCGACGTTGCAGGTACCATAAGTATCCACGTAGATGGACGTAGGTTCGACGACTCCGATGGCATAGCTGACTTGTACCAAAATCTCATCGCAGACTCCCGCCGCGACTAGGTTTTTGGCAGCGTGGCGAGCAGCGTATGCTGCGCTGCGGTCGACCTTGCTAGGGTCTTTTCCGCTAAAGGCCCCTCCGCCGTGGGCGCCTTTTCCACCATAGGTGTCTACGATGATTTTACGGCCTGTGAGTCCCGCGTCGCCGTGGGGGCCGCCGATGACGAATTTTCCGGTGGGATTGATGTGGTATTTGATTTGGTCGTCGAAGAGTTTTTGAATGTTCGCGGGCAGTTGTGCCTTTACACGTGGAATCAAAATGCCGACGATATCTTCCTTAATTTTGGCCAGCATTTTCTTGTCGTTAACATCAAAGGCATCGTGCTGGGTCGAAATAACGATGGTGTCGATGCGCTGTGGCACGTTATCATCCGAATATTCTAGGGTGACCTGGGCCTTGGCATCCGGTCTTAGATAGGATATTTCCTTGCTTTCCCGTCGCAAATCTGCCAAAGTTTGTAAGATTTTATGGGAGATATCGAGGGCCAAGGGCATATAGTTGTCCGTTTCGCGGGTGGCGTATCCGAACATCATCCCTTGATCGCCTGCGCCCTGTTCTTCCTTGGCACCGCGGTCTACGCCTTGGTTGATATCCTGAGACTGTTCGTGAATCAGCGAAATCACTCCACAAGAATCGCCGCTGAACTGATACTCGCCTTTGGTGTATCCAATATTATTGATGACCTCGCGGGCGATGTTCTGTACGTCCAGATAGGTGTTGCTCTTGACCTCTCCGGCCAGCACGACCTGTCCCGTAGTGACCAGGGTCTCGCAGGCTACCTTGCTCTCAGGGTCAAAGGCCAAAAAATAATCCAGAAGGGCATCGCTGATCTGGTCGGCTATCTTATCGGGATGGCCTTCACTAACGGATTCGGAGGTAAACAAATAGGGCATATCTTTCGGTTTTAATAGGAAAAGGATTTGATAGCAAGGCCGAAAGAAGATGATATGGGAATTTCCCCATCAACTGCTTTAGCATTTTTTATCCTGATATTATTTCAGGCTTATGTTCCAAACCGGTTTTGGCATCCTGTTTTGAGGCTTTCCATCAAACCAGAAATGGAACTAGAGGTTGCAATCAGTCAAATCCTTCCTCTTTCATTAAGTCGCAAATGTACATAATTGATGAGAAATTCAAAACTTTGACGCAAATACATCCCTCTAAAAATATCCAGTCGAAATGCCTTAAAATTTTCCCCTTCCCCGAGATACTTTGTATATTGTGCCTCTAATCCACTTTGCAACTACGAAGCCTAATCCATTAGCCCTATGCACATTGCGGTAGCCGGAAACATCGGTGCGGGAAAGACCACGCTGACCCGATTGTTGGCCAAACATTATAAATGGGAAGCCAATTTCGAGGATGTCGTCGATAATCCCTACCTCGATGATTTTTACAATCAGATGGAGCGGTGGAGTTTCAACTTGCAGATCTATTTCCTTAACCAACGGTACCGACAAGTTCTCAAAATCAGGGAAAGCGGGAAAAATACCATTCAGGACCGAACGATTTACGAGGATGCTTAC
>JBAUIP010000466.1:0-2786 GCA_049683055.1 Pricia sp. | reverse complement strand
TTGGGAAATCTTTCGATATCCTTGGCCATCGACAAAGCCTGCCGAACGGGGACGGTATCGGAAGCAAAGGCCTGTTGAATAATCGCGTCAGGAAGCTGGTCAATATGGTTTTCGAGGAGGTGTTTTTTTAGATGGATGGATGGGGTTGCGTTCCAATACTTGGCATAGTCGATGTCCTTGCCCTGTGCGTTTTTAAGGTTGGATTGCAGTTCATACCACTGCTGTAAGGATGCCGAATTTTTGGCAAGGATGCTTTTTGCTTCCTCGAAAGGAATGTCTTCGCTACTCAACCAATCCGCTTTGAAATTGGCCAAATCGCTGCTGGATGCATTTTCCGCTCTCTTATCGGATTCAGCCCCGTCGTCATTGGAGGCTTTCTCCATCACTTCAAGAAAATCCGACACTGTCACGTTTTGAAACTGATATTTCCGTAAATAATCTCGGATTCCTTTTTGAAAGGCTTTATCCCCGATCCGTTCCCGCAGTATAAAAAGCGCCCAAGCCCCTTTTTCATAGAAGGTCAGACTGCTGGCTTTGGGGTTCAAAAGGCTTTGTCCGTTACCTTGTTCCACTTGCTCTTTAAGTTGGGTCAGGGTAGAATACAGCTTCCAATAAAAATAATCGTCACCGAAAAGCTTCTTTTCTGCCAAGTAAGCGTAGTAGGTCGCAAAGCCCTCGTGCAGCCAATGGTGTTCCGCATCCTTTTCCGTAACGAGGTTGCCGAACCACTGGTGGGCCAGTTCATGGGCGTTGACGTTGACATAATTCTTGTCCGTAAAAGCGGTGGAATCGATAACGTAGCCATCCGAAAAAATGGTGGTGCCCGTGTTTTCCATCCCCGCGTATAGAAAATCGTGTACGGGAATCTGTTTGTAGTTTTGCCACGGATATGGAATGCCGATCTCATTTTCCAGAAAGTCAAAGATTTCTTTAGTGTAGCGGTAAGTTGGCTCCATCCTCAAGCTGTCCTCCGGATAGTAATAGTTCTTTATAGGGATGCCGCTTTTTGATCTCAATTCTTGATGATTGTAATTTCCGATGGCAAAGGCCAAGAGGTAGCTGCTCATCGGATAATCCATATCGAAATGCCAGGTTTTGCTGCCGTAGGCTGCAGTAGATTTTGCATCCACCGGATCTAACTTCATTGCACCATTGGCAATTACCTCATAAGAGGCATCGAAGGTAATGTTCAGGTCGAACTCCACTTTCTCTTCCATGTCGTCAAAACTGGGAAGCCAATGGCTGGTGTACTTTCCCTGTCCCTGCGTCCATACCTGCTCGTTATCCGGAATGTCGTCATCCCATCCCGAGAAATAAACGGTCTGTTTCGGGGTACAGGTATAATCTAGCTCAAGTCGATATTCTTTGCCGGATTTTAAGTCTTTAGCTATCGAAACCCTATTTCCCATATTGGAATACTTTACTTTCTTTCCGTTCAAAAGCACCGAGGAGAAATCCATATTCCGGGCATCCAGAAAGACGGAATCGACATCCTGTAAAACCCTGAAGTCATATTCGACTTGCCCTTGAACGGATTTCTGTGCGGGATCAATAGCGAGGGAAACCTCGGCACGGGTGAAATCGACTTGGGGCTGCCGTTGGGCATATGCGGAAAAAAACGGGAGCATCGACAGACAAAAGAAAAGCAGCTTCATAAATTTCGAAAGAGTCGTCCAAATTTAGCATTTTCCATATCCTCTACCTAAAGGTTATTGTTTTCGGCTACAATTCGAGAAGGAATGCCATTTGCCGGTCATTGCCACATCGAGTATTTTAGCGTTATGAACGCCAATTTTCTGCAGACTCCGATTGCTTACCTTAAAGGCGTTGGCCCCAATCGCGCGGAGACCTTGCAGTCCGAATTGGGCATCCGCACCTTTCAAGATTTGCTCAATCTCTTCCCCAACCGCTACATCGACAAGACCCATTACTACAAGATTGCCCAGTTGCAGCGCAGTAGTGCGGACGTTCAGATTGTCGGGAAAATCGTTCATATCAAAACGGTCGAACAAAAAAAAGGGAAGCGTTTGGTCGCCACCTTCGTCGATGACACCGGAGAAATGGAGCTGGTCTGGTTCCGGGGCCAAAAGTGGATACGCGAGAACCTTAAATTGAACGTGCCCTACGTCATTTTCGGAAAATGCAACTGGTACAACGGCCAGTATTCGATGCCACATCCGGAGATGGAACAATTAGCCGAACATAAAGCGGGACTCAAGATTGCCATGCAGCCGGTTTATCCCTCCACCGAAAAATTGAGCAACAAGGGCATGACCAACCGGGTCATCAACAAACTGATGCAACAGCTGTTCCGGGAAACCCAAGGAAAATTCTCCGAAACGCTGTCCGATACTTTACTGCACGAACTGAAATTGATGTCTAAACGAGAAGCAATGTTCAACATCCATTTCCCCCAGAATCAGGAGCAGCTGGCCAAAGCGCGGTTCCGTTTGAAGTTCGAGGAGCTTTTTTACATTCAGCTGCAGTTGATATCGAAAAAAAACCTGCGGAAGCAGAAAATAAAAGGCTATCCTTTTGAGCATGTTGGGGAACTTTTTAACGATTTCTATGCCAATCAGCTGCCTTTCGAATTGACCGATGCCCAAAAAAGGGTCATTAAAGAAATTCGGGGCGATTTAGGCAGTAATGCCCAAATGAACCGCCTGCTACAAGGGGATGTCGGCTCAGGTAAAACCATCGTCGCCGTGCTGACCATGCTGCTCGCCATCGATAACGGTTTTCAGGCCTGCTTGATGGCACCCACGGAAATTCTGGCCAACCAGCAC
>JBAUIP010000465.1:0-1644 GCA_049683055.1 Pricia sp. | reverse complement strand
TTTGAAATGCTTTGTGAAGGCTTTATCGGAGTAAAATAGACCGGAATGCAGAGTTTATCGATGACCTGTAGTTCTATCGAGACCGTGCCGGTTCACAAAACCTATTCAAGCAGCCTTCTTCAAGGCTATTTTGATTTTTCAGGTTTTCTGCTGTTTGCTGTTGCGGCAAGAAACAACACGTGGTCGATTGGAATCAAGTTTTCTGCTTTTTCTTTCGGGCAGCCGGAAACAGCACATTATTAAGAATCAATCGATAGCCAGGGGAGTTGGGATGCAGTTCAAGCTCCGTTTTCGGATCGCCCACGCGGTGTTGGTAATCTTCGGGGTCGTGCCCGCCATAGAAGGTGAAAAATCCCTTTCCCTTGATGCCATGAATATAACGGGCCTCGCCATTGATTTTGTTTTCGCCCAGTACCATGACCGTTGGTTTGACCTCGTCGGGAGCGAAGGCAGTGGTCTGGCCCATAAAGCCTTTCACCAGCGCAGTATGGTTTTGACAGAGCATGGTCGGCACAGGATCCCACTTGGCCGAAAAATCCATCAGGGAAAAGTAATCCCTTTCCTTGGGCACGTTGCCGCGTTTGTTGGTCATATCGATGGAGGAAAACTCATACTTTAGGGGACTCCGCTCCAAGGTAAAATCCGTAAATGCAAAGGTTTTTTGGTAGTCCAGTTGTGCCTGATAATTGGCGTCGGAGGGGTCCCCGTCGAACATAGGCTCGCAGATATCGACGCCTTCTGCCGATAGGGCAATATCGAAGCTGTCCGTGGCCGAACACATGGCGAACATAAATCCGCCACCTATGACGTATTTCCTGATTTTTTCGCCCACCGCGCTTTTCTCATCGGAAACTTTGGAGTATCCAAGTCGTTCGGCCAAGTCCTCAGCTTCCTCTTTTTGTTCTATGTACCAAGGTGCTGCCCGATAGGCTCCGTAGAATTTCCCGTACTGGCCGGTAAAATCCTCATGGTGCAGGTGCAGCCAATCGTAGAGGGCCAACTTGTCCCCCAGCACTTCTTCATCGTACACGGTCATATAGGGAATCTCAGCGTAGGTCAAGACCATGGTCACCGCATCGTCCCAAGGCGCGTTACCTTTGGGGGAATAGACCGCGATTTTGGGGGCTTTTTCTAGGATGACCGCTTCCTGGTTTTGTGAGGGACTACTGATTTTATCGAGGATGGACTGGGCCTGGCCATCGGACAGCACCTCAAAGGAAACGCCCCTAATCTGACATTCCTTGCGGATGGTCTCGCCATCAGGCAACAAAAAAGAACCCCCTCGGTAGTTGAGCAACCATTGAACTTTCTGTTGTTTGTTCAGTACCCAAAAAGTGATACCATAGGCTTTTAGATGGTTTTGCTGGGTTTCGGCATCCATCGGGATTAGGATTGAGGATGCGGATACTGAAAGTGAGATAAGAATAAAGAGAAAAAATACAAGACTTTTGCGCATAGGAACTTCATTAACTACCTCCAAAGATAACGGAAATAGGGCGCGCGAATAGTGATTTGGCGTTAAACGTTTCTAAATCGACAACGTGCTCTGACAGAACCGACCTAACCGTGAACTCCGCTGCCGAAGACCTGAACTGGATACCAGAAGATTTTAGAACGGAACATCGCTATCATCTGGGTCGGTAG
>JBAUIP010000464.1:0-6944 GCA_049683055.1 Pricia sp. | reverse complement strand
CATTGGGTTAAACTTTCCTTTATTCGGTGTATGCGGACTCTGACAGCACTATGGGAAATTCCTGTGATGTCGGCGATTTCCTTTTGGGGCAGGCCTTCGAGCTCTAGCAATATGATACCTTTGTTCTCCTCGGATAGCTGATCGATACATCGATACATTTTTTGGAGTTGTATTTCTCTTTTCGAGGAGGTATCCGTGTCGTTATCATCGAGTTTATCCACCGTCTCCGAGCCTTTCATGTACTTTTTTTTTCTGAGCAGAAGCAGGCAGGTGTTTACGGCTATGCGATATATCCAAGTGGATATCGCAGACTCCTCCCTAAAGGATTCGAGATGCTGCCAGACTTTTATGAAAACCTCTTGAGCCAAATCTTTGGCCAGGGCAACATCTCCCTTCACGTAGCCCATACAGAGGCGAATCACCATTTGATAATTTTCTTGGTAGAGCTTTTCGAAATATGCTTGCGTTTGCTCCATAGTCTATAGGTGGGTCTTGATGGCCTCCAACAACCATTCGGGCCGATCGTACATGATGAAATGGGCGGAATTCTCGGCATACTCGACCTTGTAGTCCTCTAGATTCTTAAATTGTTCCGTGATAGTTTTTTCGACCATTTCCTTTCCGTAGGGATGTGTCGCTGCCAAAATCGTAACTGGGATTTCTATACGGGCGACATCTTCCCGAAGGTCGAGCTTTAGCAAATCGGTATAACCGTGGACGAAGGTTTCGCGGTCGGCTTGGAGCATGTCCCTTATTATATCTGCCCGTTTCTCCTCGTTCAAGGTCATCCCCGAGGCCATCTGGGTCACGGTCTTTTGAAACTCCTCGTCGTTCATGGCTAACATTTGTTGACTATACGGATTGTCGTACACCATATTTTCACTCTTGAAGTCCGGTATCATCAACGCGCCGGTCGATGCCAATGCATCCACCAAAATCAATTTAGAATAAGGATGGTTTTCTTCGGATGCCAACCATAGGGCCAAGGAACCGCCTAGGCTATGGCCGATAATCATTGGGTTTTCCAATTTTTGTTCCCTGACATAATCTTCAATGCCTTTCTTGATTTTCGGAAGCCAAGGTTTCTCGACCGGGGCGACACCTCCGAAACCTGCAAAAGTAAAGATATGGCATTCGTAGTTTTGGGATAGCTTGGCAACGGTCGCATCCCAAACCTCCCCAGTACTGGCGAATCCGGGGAAGAATAGAATGGGTTGCCCATTACCTTCCACCGTGACCTCAAATGGTCCGTTCTGTGCGCTTGCGGATAACGCGAAGATTAAAAGTAATAAGGCGGATGCTCTTTTGATGATAGTAGTCATAATTGTATATTTTATGTTATTGTTTGCCCTTTGGATACAATTATTTCAAAATGTTACATCGAGAAACGAAAAAACCTCACATTGCTGTGAGGTTCGTATTCATTTCTGCTATTTGTCGGATTAATAGGAGGTAAATTTCCCAACGGGTACTTTGATTGGGATTGAGGCTTTGAATCAGTTCAAAAATCCCGATTAAATCAGTGTCAGGCTTAGCCTAAACTTTGGGCGAGTAGATATACCGATTGCGCTCCTAAAAATGAAAGCTAATTTAGCTAACTAACGCATTCGCCCATTAGTAATTTGGCAACGTTCTCGCTACGCTTAATTACTCAAGGCATTCGCCCCACCAACAATCTCCAAAATCTCATTGGTAATCGATGCCTGACGAGCCTTGTTGTATTTCAGCTTAAGATCGTCACGGAGCTCCGTGGCGTTGTCAGTAGCCTTATGCATAGCGGTCATACGGGCACCATGCTCGCTGGCGAAAGAATCTCTTATCGCTTTGTAGAGTTGCGTCTTGAGTGATTTGGGAATCAACTGCTCTACGATTTCGATTTTCGAAGGTTCAAAGATGTAGTCCGTACTAAGGTTTTCGCTACCTTCGGCGGGAACGATGGGCAAGAACTGCTCGGTCATTACGATTTGGGTGGCGGCATTCTTGAATTTGTTGTAGACGATGTCGATACGGTCGTAGTTTCCGGAGGTGAACTCCTGCATCAGCTCTTCGGCGATGTTGGCAACGGCATCGAAGGTCAGGTCGTCGTATAGTTTACTGTGGTTGGCGGTTACAGTTGATTGCTTTTTTAAGTAATCGTTCGCTTTTTTACCGATAGCCATGAAGTCGACCTGTTTTCCAGCATAAGTATCTTCCCTTAAAACCACGCACTGTTTCAAGATGTTGGAGTTGAAGGCTCCAGCGAGGCCACGGTTCGAGGTGATGGCTACGACGAGAATTTTGTTCGCCTCGCGGTTGTCGGAATATTTACTTCCAGAATCGGCATCTAGACTGGCACTTAGGCTCTGCAACAGTTCCGTCAGCTTATCGGCGTATGGACGCATCGCGGTGATGGCATCCTGGGCTTTTTTCAGCTTGGCGGCGGATACCATTTTCATGGCACTGGTAATCTGCATGGTCGAGGAGACCGAGCTGATTCTATTTCGTATTTCCTTAAGATTCGCCATTTTGGACTTTTATAATTTCGGCACCGTGTGGCATCTAGCTTGAGCCATCAACCATGCATGCCGCTGCTCTCACGGTTCTAAATTCTTAACATCTAGCTTCGATACTTCCCGGAAATATCCTTAGCCACTTTCGCTAACGTATCGGTCACCTCATCGGTCAATTTACCGGATTTTAGTGTGTCGAGAGCATCGCGGTGCTTAGCGTTCAGGAATTCCAGATAATCCCTTTCGAATTCCTTGACCTTGTCGACGGGTACGTCGCGCAAAAGGTTTTTGGAACCGGCATAGATGATTGCAATTTGGTCTTCTACAGTGTAAGGGTCGTTTTCCGCTTGTTTTAGGATTTCCACGTTACGGCGTCCTTTTTCGATAACGCCCAATGTGGCGGCATCCAGGTCGGAACCGAATTTGGCAAAGGCTTCCAGTTCCCGGAAGGCAGCCTGGTCCAATTTCAGGGTTCCGGCCACTTTTTTCATGGATTTGATTTGCGCGTTACCTCCAACACGGGATACGGAGATACCCACGTTGATCGCCGGGCGAACCCCTTGGTTAAAGAGATCCTGCTCCAAGAATATCTGTCCGTCCGTAATGGAGATCACGTTGGTCGGGATGTAGGCGGATACGTCACCTGCCTGGGTCTCGATAATCGGCAAGGCAGTCAAAGAACCTCCTCCTTTGACCATCGGTTTCAATACATCCGGAAGGTCGTTCATATTCTGCGCAATTTTATCGTCGTTGATAATTTTTGCGGAACGTTCCAACAAACGGGAGTGCAGGTAGAAAACATCACCGGGATAGGCCTCACGCCCTGGTGGCCTTCTCAGCAGCAGGGATACCTCACGGTAAGCGACCGCCTGTTTTGAAAGGTCGTCATAAATAATCAATGCGGGCCGTCCAGAATCCCGGAAGTATTCCCCGATGGATGCTCCGGCAAAGGGAGCATAAACCTGCATTGGTGCCGGGTCGGAGGCGTTGGCGGCAACAATGGTGGTGTAGGCCAGAGCGCCATTATCTTCCAAAGTCTGTGCGATTCCAGCAACCGTAGAGGCCTTCTGTCCAATCGCGACATAGATGCAATATACCGGTTCACCGGCATCGTAAAATTCTTTTTGGTTCAGGATGGTGTCGATACAAACGGTGGTCTTACCGGTCTGGCGGTCACCGATGACGAGCTCCCGCTGTCCACGGCCTACGGGAATCATGGCATCGATGGCTTTGATACCGGATTGCAGCGGCTCGGTTACGGGCTCACGGTAAATAACTCCCGGTGCCTTACGCTCCAAGGGCATTTCGTAGGTTTCGCCAGAGATAGGTCCCTTTCCATCGATTGGAGTTCCCAAAGTGTCGACAACTCGGCCAACGATTCCTTCACCTACCTTAATAGAGGCGATTCGCTGGGTACGTTTTACCGTATCCCCTTCCTTGATTTGTCTGGATGGGCCCAAAAGTACCACCCCGACATTATCTTCTTCCAAGTTCAGGACGATACCTTCAAGTCCGCCATCAAAGGCTACCAACTCGCCGTACTGGGCGTTCGATAGTCCATAAACGCGGGCGATACCGTCACCTACTTGCAGTACGGTTCCCACCTCGTCCAAAGAGGCCGATGAATCATATCCGGATAATTGTTTCTTTAAGATTGCCGATACTTCGGCGGCTTTTACTCCTGCCATTTTGAGTTTGATATAAGGACAAAAGGATGAAGGACAAAGGACCTCGACCCTCAGGTCGTTGATAATTACAGACTATTTGTAAATTCTCTTTTAATTTCGTTCAATTTATGCGCTACACTGGCATCGTACTGTAAATCCCCAACGCGCAAAATAAATCCTCCGATAATGCTCTCATCGATTTTGTTCTCGATGGTTACCTTATCGTCGGTAATTTGCGCCACCTGCTGCAATACCTTTTTCTCCAGTTCGGGGGTCAGGGGGACTGCTGTGGTTACAAAAGCTACGCCCTCCCCTTTTAAATCCTCATTGAGGATGATGTATTTTAGGGCCACTTCGTTCAAAAGACCGATACGGTTGTTTTCGGTCAGAGTATCGATGAGCCCTTTGGTGATTTCGCCTCCCTCCTTGAAAACGGTCTTCAAGACCCCTTTTTTAGAATTCCCGTTCACTACCGGACTCGACAACATGGCCCGCAGTTCTTCACTATCGGCAATGGTCTCCGTTATACTCCGCATGTTTTTTTCAACGGTGTCGGTCACTTTTTGCTCGACCGCAAGGTCCAAAACTGCTTTGGCATAACGTAAGGCTGCTCTAGAATCACTCATTCCGCGGAAAATTAATTCAGTTTGGCATCATCGAGCATACTCTCGACGAGCTTTAACTGTTCTTTTTTGTTGCTCAGTTCTTCTTTCAGCACCTTTTCGGCAATCTGAACGGAAAGTTCGGCCACTTGGTTCTTGATGTCGGCCACAGCAGCCTTTTTCTCGCTTTCAATGGCGGATTGGGCCTGTTTGATCATTTTATCGCCTTCGACCTTGGCCTGTTCCTTGGAATCGGAGATTATCTTCTCCTTTATCTCGCGGGCTTCCTTCAACATTGCTTCCCTTTCGGCACGGGCCTCCTTGAGAATCCGCTCGTTATCGGCCTGCAGATTTTGCATTTCCCTTTTGGCTTCCTCTGCCGATAAAAGGGCATTCTGTATCGATTCTTCCCTGGTCTTCACGGCACCCAAAATGGGCTTCCATGCGAATTTTTTCAAAAGCACCAATAAAATGATGAAGGTAATGGTGGACCAAAAAATGAGTCCGATTCCCGGGGTTACTAAATCCATGTTATTCTGTTTTTAATCCTTTTAAATTATCGGCCCCTAAGGCAATCCCCAAGGGACCGATAAAAATCTTGCAACTTAGAATCGTGTTACGGATTCTTAAGCACCGGTGTTAACGGCGATCAGACCTACAACTACCGCAAAAAGTGCCGCACCTTCTACAAGTGCCGCGGCGATAATCATGTTGGTCTGGATTTTTGAAGTTGCTTCTGGCTGTCTAGCGATGGCTTCCATGGCACGTCCTCCGATCAAACCGATTCCGATACCAGCGCCTATCACTGCCAAACCTGCTCCAATTGCTCCCATTTTTACTCAATTTAAATTAAACAATAAAAAATCTTAATGCGCTTCTTCGTGCCCGTGGGCATGTTCTTGTACCGCCAACCCGATGAACAGGGCCGAGAGCAAGGTAAATATGTAGGCTTGCAGCAAGGCGACAAGCAGTTCGATGCAGCTCATAAACAGTACGAAGGGAATAGAGGCGATCGAGGCCCATTCCGTCTCGAAAATGAATATCAGCGATATCAAACTTAATATGATGATGTGCCCTGCGGTGATGTTCGCGAACAAACGGATCATCAGGGCGAAAGGCTTTGTGAAAATGCCCAAAAATTCTACAACTGCTAACAGGGGCTTGACCGCTACGGGCACGCCGGGCATCCAAAAAATATGTTTCCAGTAGTCCTTATTTCCGTAAACAGTGGTCAGGATGAAAGTAAAAATGGCCAATACCATCGTTACCGCAATATTACCGGTTACGTTGGCGCCGCCCCCTGGAGGAATCGGCAAAAGACCGAACAGATTGTTTATCCAAATAAAGAAGAAAACCGTCAACAGATAGGGCAAAAACTTTTTATAGTGCTTTTCGCCGATGTTGTTTCTGGCGATATCGTCGCGGACAAAAACGATAATAGGCTCGACAAACGCGGCGATTCCTTTTGGAACTTGCGACTTTTTGTAGCTTCTTGCCGCTGCAGTAAAGATGAGGATGAGCAACAGCACCGAAATAAACATTGAGGCCACGTTCTTGGTGATGGAAAAATCCAAAGGCGTCTCATTGGTCGGATGCCCTTCCGCATCCATAGTCAACGTGCCGGAAGCATCGGTCTTGTAAATGGTTTCGTGATGGATGGCATAATGATTTCCACCCTTTTCCACTACCGCCTCGCCGTGCTCGAATTCGGAGGACATGAACACTTTCAATCCATCATCCCATAAAATAACAGGAAGGGGTATGCTATAACTGTGCCCGTTGTAATCGGCCAAGTGCCATTCGTGCGCATCGAGTACGTGCTCCATGGCCAATTCGGCCGGATTGAAGTCGTTTTCCTCGCCCTCGCCGTGATCCTGAGGTTCGCCGGAAACACCCAACATGGGAAGGCACAAAAAGAATGTTAGTAAAAAGAAATTGATAGATTTTCTCGCTATCATCAACCTTAATTTAGGATACGCGGAAGCGCCTCAAAATTTCGGTGCAAAAATACATCTTTTATCCGCATCTGAAAGCCATTGGCCCAAAAAATTTGAAAGAAGCGATACGCCCGGTTTTAGCGTGTTTTGACGGCTATTTTTTAGCCAATAGACGGGTGACGAAATAGAGCTCAAAAGCGAGAAAGAGAAAGTAGGGTACAAAAAAGGATAGTACATCGGTCATGAGGG
>JBAUIP010000463.1:0-3174 GCA_049683055.1 Pricia sp. | reverse complement strand
ACAAAATACAGTCCAGTTGATCTTTGAGCGGGGTGATGTACTCAAAATATTCCGGTTGCAAGGTCTCGGCCAAAGGTTCTGCTTTGGGAAGCTCTTCCCGCAGCGGATCGACCTGTCGTCCGTCTCGCCAGAAGCGGTAGCAAACGTGCGGACCGCTGGTGTTGCCGGTCATTCCGACCCATCCGATGACGTCGCCCTGACGCACGTAATCGCCCCGTCGCACCTTTTGTTTTTTCATGTGCAGGTACTGGGTGGAATATTTTCCGTTATGGCGGATTTTGACGTATCTACCGTTGCCGCCCTTTCGGGTCGATTCGGTGACCGTACCGTCGGCAGTCGCCATGATGGGTGTGCCTACCGGTGCGGCGTAGTCCGTTCCGCGATGGGGCCTGACACGGTTGCCGTAATATCGTATGCGACGTTTCAGATTATACCGAGAAGAGAGTCGTCCGAATTCTACGGGCATTCTCAGAAAAGTCCTTCGCAGGTTGTTGGCTTCCTCATCGAAATAATCGACCAGGCTTTTCAAAGAATCGTTTTCGTAAGCAAAAGCGTACAAAGGTTTCCCGTTGTGCTCGAAATAGGCGGCCTCAATGGGTTCCGAACCCGCATAAATCGTATCGTTGATGAACTTTTCCTTGTAAATAACCTTGAAGGCATCCCCCTTTTGCAGCATCGAAAAATCGACGGTCCAAGCGTAGACATTGGCCAGGTTGTGGGTCACCATATAGTCGATACCTTGTTCTAAGAGCGCATCCGAAAGTGAGGTCTCGATGACCCCCGAAACTTCACGCTCCAAATATTTTACTTGCTTTTTTTCTTTGTACGCCTTCACACTGTCCCGCAGATCCACCACTGTATAATTGATGGCATCGTTCTCGTAGATAAAGACCTGTGCGGTCGCGGTGGTATCCTTGGATTTCAAAATCATGTAGGGTTTCCCCACGCGGATTTTTCGCACATCGAACGTATCTTTATATTCCTGGGTTATTTTGGCAATCTTCGGATAGTCCACTTTGTGGTGCAGCATTAGTTCGCCGAAACTGTCCCCCCGTTTGACCGTATCTAGCTGAACATCAAATTCTTCAAGATTAAAGCCAAAATGTTTTACTATCGGTTTTTCAAGAACTTCGATGGATGCAATTTCGGTGGATGAACGCTCTATGGGATTTAGCGCCTTGTCTTCCTTACAGGAAAAACATACGACCAGTAAAAGTAATAGGATGCCCCAATATTTCGTCATTTGTACTCTTTGTTTTTGTCGGGATTAAAGATATGGTCTACCCATTGCTTTCCCCAATTATTTAACTCCGATTTAGAATATAGTTCCGGGAAAAAGACAATCTTTTGGAAGCCTGGCGGTAGAAATTCTTTCCAGTTCGTGCCGCCGGTGGCCTCAATTTCGCCCTTTTTCTCGGTCAGGTGCCGGTGGGCGGCCCCCATATGCATCAACGGCCAATTGATATTTGCGTTGATATCCAAAGTCTTTAACGCATCAACGAGCGCTTTATTATCTTTTTTACCTTGGGACAGGCCCAAATATTTGTGATAGATCGTATTGTTCCGCACCTGTTTGGCAATCCGGATCAAGCGTGGGGTATACCGGTACTCGAACTGTTTTAACGTAAGGGTTTTTTCACCGGTGGCCAAATCGGTCGCTCCTTTTTTCCAGTAAATGTCCTCATAAAGCTCCTCGATACTGTTTTCGGGGGATGCTTGGTCGCGCTTCCCGATATGCACTAGATTCTCGAGGGGAGTGGCATAGATCTCGATCATCCGAAACTGGGCGGACTGAAAACCGCTCGCCGGAAGCAGGGCCATTCGGTACTGCAAAAATTGCTCGCGCTCCATCCCTTTAATCATAATCCCGAAGGAAGATATCAGTGCCTCGTAATAGCTATTGATCCGTTTGGTCTTTTGGATGAAGAAGTCCAGATTCTGCGAACGGTCGTCGACGAGCTGCTTTTGCTCGTGGAGTATGAGCTTGAAATACAGCTCGGTAATCTGGTGGTACATGATGAAGATTTCCTCGTCGGGAAAATAGGTGCGCGGCTGCTGTAAGCTGAGCAAAGTGTCCAAATTGATGTAATCCCAATAGGTCAGATAGCGCTGGTGTAGCAGACCGTCTAGGTAGGCGTTCAGGTCTTGGCCGGAATCTTTATACTTCTCCCCTAGCCTTGCAATCTGTTCCTCGATCCGCGTTTTGTCCTTCATTTGCGCCGTTGCCTTGACTGCAAATATAGGCTCTTAGCGGATTTCTATTGATAGGATGGAAGAAATTTATACGGAAGGATATCGGGTTCGAGGATGTGCAAATCAAAAATGTACGGTTCAAGGATGCAACATGCACGCCTCAGTCCATTATAATCTTGAACTGGTGCTTCAATCCGTTGTAGGCCTCCAAATCCGCTTTTATCGAACCGACCGCAAGATCGGCCTGTATCCGTATCGGGATGCGGTTATCATCGGCGGACACCCATAGCGAAAGGCTTTCCTGTTCCTTGAACACCCTGCCCGATTGCACGTAAGGGCGGAATTTGTAACACTCCACCTTACCGAACTTGGTATTGAGTATCTCATTGCCCAAATATTTAAGCTTAAAATCAGAAATGCCATCATCGTCGTAGAGCATTTTCAGTTTCACCGCTTCCCCTACGACCAAATCTTTTGGGTCATAGTTGTTCCTGAGAAAGTAGAAGGCAGAAATCAGGTCTTGGATACTATCCTCCAGTTCAAAGCTGTATTTTTTCTTGTTCTTTTTATCGTTGAGTACCGCGGTATCCTTCTCGTGGTCGAAATCGATATCGTAATCCTTGGTATATCCGCCTTCATTAATTTTTCTGACGAACTTGTAAGGTTTTCCATCGTCGATATCAAAATAGCTTTCGTAGGTATCATCCACCTTGAAGAACATACTGGCAAAGCCGGTGGTTTCGCCGTGGCCTACTACATGATGCACCTGGCGGCCGTCAATTTTAGCGGATTTCAAATGCAGGGTAGCGTAACTGGCGTTCAGCAACCCATAGTGCATCCGGAATTTCAGCCACTCCCCGGGCTCGAATGCGGATTCCTTTTTAGGTGCTTTTTTCTTTGTAGAGCTGGTCTTGCCCGTTTGCGAATTCAGGGCGATATCATTAGCGTCGTTTTGCTGCGAATTCGCCAGCAGTCCGAAGG
>JBAUIP010000462.1:0-3536 GCA_049683055.1 Pricia sp. | reverse complement strand
GCGACCTACGAAGTCTGGCGCTTTGACTATGATATATCCACCGGCGAAATTTCCGGTTGCGAGGTGGCTTTCACGATTCCTGAGGGCTACGGAGGGGCCGACGGCATGTGCATTGATGCCGAAGATATGCTATGGATCGCCCATTGGGGCGGATTTGGCGTGCGGCGATGGCATCCGGGTACCGGCGAGGTGCTAGAGATGGTGGAGGTAGCTGCGCCCCATGTCACCTCCTGCTGTTTTGGAGGCGAACATCTGGATTCCCTCTACATCACTACCGCCAGAAGCGGACTTACCGCCTCGCAACTGGAAAAATTTCCGGCGAGCGGCGGATTGTTCACCTGCCGACCGGGGGTCAAGGGAACACCCATTAACTATTTTAAGGACAACTGATGAAGTATTCGGGCATTTCGGGAAAAACCGCTATTGTCACCGGTGCCGGGGAGGGTATCGGATACGCTATCTGCGAGCTGTTGGTCCAAGCGGGCGCGAACGTTGTGCTGAATGATATCGACGAACATCTTGCGAACAGGGCCGCGAAGGCTTTGAGCCAGTCCCAAGCCTCGAAAAAGGCGAATATCAAAAATAACGCGAATACCCCAGAAAAGGGAAATGCCCTGAAAAACGAAAACTCCCCAACCAAAGCGAGTGCCGATGATGAGGGGAATATCGGAAGCTGCCTCTCTTTCGCTGGAGACGCAGGCGATGTGGACACCATCAACCAAATGGTCGATTTCGCCTTGGAAAACTTTAGAAACATCGACTTTATTGTCCCTAACGCGGGTATCACCTTGTTCGGTGATTTTTTGGCCTTTACTCCAGACTCGTTTCAAAAGGTGATGGCCCTTAACCTGCGGGGCGCGTTTTTCTTGGCACAGCGGGCGGCAAGGGAGATGATAGATAAAGGCTCCGGAGGTCGTATGGTGCTGATGTCGTCCCAAGTGGGCATCCGCGCCTATCACCGGCTTTCCGCTTACGGAATGACCAAGGCGGCCCTGCGGATGTTGGCCCAAAACCTGGCCTACGAACTGGGGCAATACGGAATCACCGTGAACGCCATCGCCCCCGGCGCGACGCTGACCGAACGCACCGCTAAGGAGCAACCGGACTACGAAGGCATCTGGAGCCAGCTCAACCCCAACGGACGGGTCGGCAAACCCGAAGACGTTGCCAAAACCTGCCTTTTTCTATTGTCCGAAGAAGGCTCCCATATCAACGGGCAGACTATACCCGTTGATGGCGGATGGACCACCGCGGGGAAATATCCGGAGGATTTGGAGTAGCATCCGAGGTGTACCCATTCGGTTATTTAAGATTCTTAATTTTAATATTCCTGAAATCAATAGGCTGCCCTTCGCTTTGGAGAGCAATAAAGCCTTCTTTCAACAGTTCTCCGTCCTTTTTCATTTTAGAGTCGAATCCTTCTACTACCCCGCCCCCAATCTGTGGCTTACCGTACTCCAACACTTTTTCTCCATTGATTATATGCGTGACCAAAGAATCCCCTAGAACAATGAGCTCGGCCTTGACCCACTGATTTCCGTAAAAGGTATCGGAAGTGGAGTTGAGGCAGTGCCCGGGATAGATTTCCCCATCGTATACGATTTCCGTGCCGGGGGAGCACATATTGCCCGTAGGGCGTTCTTCGCCCTGATTGATACCTGCCAAAAACTGCATCTCAACCGAGATGGGCCAGTTCTGCTCCTTCGGCATGCTGCGCGGGTCTTGGGAATGGAACATAATTCCGCTGTTTTTTAAGGTATAGGAAGGTGCACCGGGGTGTAGCTCGCCCACGAACCGGTATTCGAGCGACAGATGGAAATATGAATAGGGTTCATCAAAATACAAATGCCCAAAGCGGTCATCGAAATTACCTTCATACTTGTCGTAGCGCACCTTGATGATTCCATCTTCCGCGCGGAAGGTATCCCCATGGTTGTCCCCTGTTTCATAATGGTGGATTTTAGTGGTCCAACCCTTCAAATTTTCTCCGTTGAAGAGGGTTTTCCAGCCTTCGTCGGCCGCAGCGGTCTTTGGTGAACCGCATTGTTGTAGCACCAAAAAACACAGCATTAAAATTATCCCTCTTACTGAAAAAAATGTCCTATTTATCATTTTTAGAGTTTTTATGCTAATCCCGTCAAACTGTCGGCAAGTCTTCAACACATCCTTTTATACCTTGAAATACACTTTGTGTTTATCCAAAAAGTAAGTGATGTACCAGAACATGAAAAGTACCAGCAAGGCATTCAGAACGGCGATGACTTGCGATGGTAGTCCCAGGGGACCGAGAAGACCATCCGTCCAAATCATCCCAAAATCACGGAACCATTGCGCCCCCACGGTTTCGGCGAACAAGTATATAAAAATGGAGTTAGTGCCTACCACGGAGAAAATCCGCAGCCATTTTTGTTTGTTGTCCTTTACGTCGATAGCCCAATAAAACAAGGCCAAGGTCAAGATGGTGATTCCCCCGGAAGCCAACACAAAAGAAGTCGTCGCAATCCGCTTTACGATGGGGGTGATACTCAAGAAATCCAAAGCAAAGCCGAATACCAAAATTGCGGTACCCCAAAGTAAGAAAGGCCTTAATTTCTCTTTCGCCGTAATGTTCCTCATCAAAATCTGTCCGCAGATTACGCCCCAGATGGTGTGGGCTGCGGTGGGGATAAAATTGACAAATACCCAATGGCCCTCGTTGACCTGACCCATCGTTACCCTATCGAACCAGGCCCCGAAACTATCATGGCCCTGTGCGTAGGGTGTGTCGGGATTATAGGTTCGGTAAAGAACCTCCGTCAAGACCAGCAAACCGATGGATATACCAGTCTGTGTTTTATGGGGAAGGTGCATTATAGCATAGGCGATGAGGATGGTGAACGCGAGTTGAACTAATACGTTCCAAAGTTCCCAGACCAGGGCATGGGAGTATACGCAGTGGAGCAATACCCCGAAAGCAAAAAGAAGGAAGCATCTTCTGAAAATATGTCGGTTGACCTCGCTACGGTTTCCCGAGGTCAGACGTTTCCTAAGGGAAAAAGGCATGGCCACCCCGACGATAAACATGAAAAAAGGTTGAATAAGGTCCCAAAACCGCAGTCCGTTCCAAGGGTGATGTTCCAACTGGATTGCCAATCCGTGAAAAGCGGTGCCTTCGGTCAGTTCAGCGAAATTATGGTGAAAGCCCGCCGCTTCGGCAATCAGGAGAAACATGGTCAGACCCCTAAAGACATCTAAGGAGAACAGGCGTTTTGAAACGTTCTTTGCCAGTTGTGACATACGATTTGCGGTCGGTTGTTATGCTTAGAACAAGATAGGGGTTATTTTTGGATATTTTGTATTGCCTTATAATCGGCAATCGATGCCCCAAAAATCAGGTTTAGAGTATTCTCAAGACGTGTAATTAATTTAATTGACTTAGGCACTTAAATATTAATATTTTTGATGTAGCATGGCGGGGCGTTTACCATTCTTTTCAATAGGTTATCGAATATCCCCTCTTTCATGAAGCTACGGTTGAACCGGTAACAATATTCGTC
>JBAUIP010000461.1:0-10653 GCA_049683055.1 Pricia sp. | reverse complement strand
CGTAAGTTCTCTACGATACAAATGCCACAACTACTTAAACTATGTATTTAGAAATCGTATCCCCTGAGGCCACCCTTTTCGCCGGAGAAGTTACTTCCGTCACCGTACCCGGAGTCGAAGGGGAGTTCCAGATGCTGAACAACCACGCGCCGATTGTCTCCCTACTCCAAGAAGGCAAGGTCAAGTTCGACGGCAACCCTGAAATCAAAGAAGCCCATCGCGACAAATTCTCTCAAGTCGAAGGCAAGACCGTCCTCCCCATCACCAGCGGCACCGTTGAGATGAAGGACAATAAGGTTATCGTTCTGGCGGATTGAGGTTTGCCATAGCCATTCCAACAATACATCAAACATCTCAAAGAGGGCGCTATTCTTTTAGAAAGCTTGCGTCTAGAATTCAATCAATTTAGCAATTCAGTTATTTTTCGTCGTTCCCCTTGATCGGTAATAATTCGGTTTTCGAAGGTCGCCGTGAATTTCAGCACCACATCCTCGCGGCCCTGGTCATATTCTTCATGGAATCCGGTACAGCGAACGCCTAGGAAATCCATAAAAATGTTATTGACGGGTTGGCCGTTTTTAGAAAGATGGCGTACGATGGTAACGTCTTTTTTCTCCTTCTGTTGCATGACCCACGGGCTGATGGGCGCAATGTTTTCCACGGGGATGCTAAGGCTGATAGATAAAATGAGCTCGTTGGTTTCCTCATCCCTGCGGAAATTACCTTCGTACCTATAGATGGGATAGCTATGGCCATCGACAATAAATTCTTGCTGTTCTTTCATAGTTTCATATAGTTTAAGGTCTCAATTGAAAGCAAAGAACCAAAGGAGGATGCCTTACCGATTGAAGACCGTTCTAAAGATAAGAAACATTGAGGCTCATCAGCCTCCAGATGCGATGTTCGGATGAGTAGGATTTCAAGTCCTCGAACCCCACGGCATAGTGCGCTTGTAGCGAACGGGTGTTTTCGGCATCGACTTCGGTGATGATATGGTCGAATTCCGGCCGGACGGTATTTTGCATAGTGCGGTAAAGCTGGCGGAAAACTCCCTGACCGCGAAAGGCCTTGTCGATGCAGATCTGGCCCATGATAATGTATTTTTTACCCAGAGGAAGGATGGAATCGATTTGCTCGAACATGGGTCTTAGCACTTCGATGTCATCGGCGAACTGGGGATGCATGCAGAGCGCGTATCCTATCAGTATACCGTCGGATTTGGCAATAACGTGCGGGCAGACAGCATTCATGGTGCTGAGAATTTCTATCGAATGCGACACCGTCACAAATCCCTCGGTCTTTTTTTCTTCGGATGTAATGGCGGTAGGAAGATTCTTTTTCTGAAGTTCAAGAATCTGTGTTAAGTCCTTATCGGAGTTTGCCCTGCCGTACCTAATCATGAAAGTTCTATTAAACGGAATAAATTGCGAGCGCAGCGAAGGAATCTGTTAACCCCACCTAAACCTCAAGCCAAACCTCATCCATCAAATTAACCCCCGGCCACTCAAGACGGTCTCGGCAATCACTCGACTCCAAGCCACTCCTTTCTCATTTTCATCGCGGCTTTGGATGGATTCTCGCTTCCCTTTTCCATCATTTGAATGCTGTACTTGGGACTGGATTTCAAAACAACTGAAGTCTCTTTTTCTTTGCCAAAGCGTTCAAAGTTAATCGATAACGTGTCACCGACCTCAAATTGCTGGATAAACTTGTCGAAAGGCTGATCGACAGGAAATGTCATCCCATTAACCGATGTGATTGCATCGCCCTGACCTAATCCCGCCTCGTAGGCAGGGCTTCCGATTTGGGTGTTATCCATAATTTCCCCGTTGCCATCGCCATCCAGTTCCGTTTCGGCCCCGAAATAGGGAGTCTCGGAATCTTGTTTTAGGGCCACTCCGACCGATGCCAGTAAGGTTTTGTAGTCGGGCATTCCACTTTTGTAGATGTAGTCCTCGAAAAAAGCATCCCCGAAGGACTTGCCCGCATACTGGTTCAAGATGGAATATAAATCTTCGAGGGAATAGGGAGTCTCGTTCTTCCCGTAGGTTTCCCAGACCAATTTCATATAGTCATCAAGATTCAGGCCTCTTTCCCGGAGTGAAAGGTCAAGGGCCAATCCCAAAACGCTACCATACGAATAGTAAGATATAAAAGTGTTTTCACGGTTCACCGGGTCGACCGACGTGGCCGCATCGACGAACGGCGCCTGATAGCTCATTTCTATAGGATTGAAAAACTGCCGGGCAGGAGAATTCCAAACGTAGTTGAAAGTTCCGGCAAGGCCCTCGACGTATTCTTCGGGAGTGATAATGCCGGTCCGGCACAGAGTTAGGCCGGTATAGTAACTCGTAAAGCCCTCGGCGAACCAAAGGGCACCGCTCATATTGGCCTCCTCGAAATCGAAAGGCTCCAAAGTTCTCGGACGGATGCGCTCTACGTTCCAAGCGTGAAAAAACTCGTGGGAGACCGTTCCGATGTTGCCTTTCATTCCACCTTTGGCCAAGCTTTCTTGATTGGTGAGGATGGTGGAATTCCGGTGTTCCATGCCATCGCCGGATACATTGGGTAGGTAGCAGGCCAAAAAGGTGTAGCGGCCGTGGTCAAAATCCGGCAGTTCCCCGAAAATATCCCTCTCGGCCAGGACTATTTTCCTGACTTGTTCGAAGTAGGTATCCAAGTCGCTCTCCGTACCATCGTGGTGCAGCACAAATTGTATCTTTTGGCCCTTACCGTCCTCGCCGACTTCGAATTCCCGCAGGTCATAATCACTGATTTCAACGGGACTATCCATAAAATACTGCAGATAGGGGGCGGAATAGGTGGTGCCGGATATCTGGGGCAGTTGCGTCGCCACCTTCCAATTCAAATCATCCCGCACCTTAAAGTCCACTTCGATTTTACGGTCGCTCAATGACGGTGCATACATAAAAGTTGCGGGAATATTCAAATGCGCATGGGTCTCATCGACTTGCGAATAGGTGCCATCGCCACGATTAGCAAATAGTGTATAGCTAATATTGACAGTGCCGTCGTGCCCGGAAACATCCCATTGATAAGGATTCGGCCGGGTTACGGGCAAGGATTTCCCATTGCCATCGGTCGCTTCAAAATCGTAGACGTTCTTCCCAAATTCATGAAGGGCATAACGTCCCGGAGAGGTGCGGCTCATTCGAAAGGAGATTGTGTCGGCATCCAATCGAGTGAAAATCCCTTGGATTTCCGCTTCATGGTGCACGGCATTTTCGAAGGAGATTTTGTACTTGTTGGTCTGCGCAAAGGTGATGCATCCTGTTAAAAAAACAAGAAAAAATGGAAGGTGCTTCATTGAACTCAGATTATAGTATTCCGGTCTGGGCGAAGATACAATAACCTAGTATCTTTAGCCCATGCGGGATTTCCCTAAAAAATTACAAAAAAAATTGGGCGATCGAGAGGTTTCCATGTCGATGAGGAAGCTTCCCGGAGCAGGTTCCTTGATGGATTTCTCGTCCAACGACTATTTGGGGTTTTCGGGAAATCGGGAAATCTTTGACCGTGCGCACCAAATACTTTCCGAGAGGAAGCATTTCAAAAACGGAGCCACGGGGTCGCGCCTACTGTCGGGCAACCATCCTCTGTACTCCGAATTGGAGCGTAAGCTGGCGGAGTTCCATCAAACCGAATCGGCCTTGGTCTTCAATTCAGGCTATGACGCCAATATCGGGTTCTTCGGATGCGTGCCGCAACGGGGTGATATAGTCTTTTACGATGAACTGGTGCATGCTAGCATCCGCGACGGTATCACGATGGGAAATGCCAAAAGTTACAAGTTCGGTCACAATGATTTGGAGGATTTATCGGCGAAACTCAATCGGATGGGGCTCATGGGCAACCGGCTTCATAGACCAGCGGATGATTTGCTAGAAATGTCTGATGGTGACTCGGGGGCATCTTCTGGCGGTGAATCAACGGGTCAGTCGCACGGCCCAACATCGTCTAACGACAGGGCATATCTTAAACCCCAACAGGATTCCGAGGTATACATCGTAACCGAATCCGTCTTTTCCATGGATGGGGATTCCCCCAATTTGGAAGCTTTCGCGGTATTCTGCCAGCGCAACGGCTATCGTTTCATTGTTGACGAGGCCCATGCGGTGGGCGTTTTCGGAAAAAGGGGAGAAGGGCTAGTGCAACATCTGAATTTACAAGGTGAGGTTTTCGCCCGTATTATCACTTTCGGAAAATCCATAGGATGCCATGGCGCCGCCATCCTAGGAAGTGCCGATCTCAAAAAATATCTAGTCAACTTCGCCCGAAGCATGATTTATACTACGGGACTTCCGCCCCATTCGGTCGCGACAATTTTATCCTCTTACGAGCAACTTATCGCATCTCATGAAAAACCGGATGAAGTAGCCGATCAAATACGGAAATTGACGGAAAATATCCTATTTTTCAACCGTCAGCTTGAAAAATTGGAGTTGGTTGCAGCCAACGTGCATCCTCAAAAAACCGAAGATGTAGCTGACTTGAAACCTTATTTTATCCCCAGTACTTCCGCTATCCATTGTTGTATCATCCCCGGAAACGAAAGAGCGACCGAAATCGCCGAAAAGTTGCAGTCCGCTGAGTTCGACATCCGCCCCATTTTGGCCCCGACTGTTCCCGCGGGGCAGGAGCGTATCCGGATTTGCCTCCACAACTTCAACACAGAAAAAGAAATCAACGAAATGTTAACTTTGCTCTCGGAATCCATTAGAAGATGAACGAAAAATTTTTCACGCTCGCCGCCTTCGATTATCCTGCCGATGTGCAGATACTCAAGGGGAAACTGGAATCGGAGGGAATCCCCGTGTTCTTGCGCGACGAGAATACCCTGAATTCCGACCCGCTCATTACGAACGCCATCGGAGGAGTGAAGGTGCAGGTCTACACCCAAGACCGGGAAAGGGCGCTGGAAATCTATGATGAGGTGCGGGCTTATGCCGTTGACGACTTCGGGAATCCGATCAAGTGCCCGAACTGCAAGGCCTTGAAATCGGAGGCGTACTACGAACGAAAGGGACTGCTGAATAAACTTTTTCCGTTTTTTGAGAAAAGAAAATACAAATGCCTAAATTGTGGCATGATAACAAATCCGCAGTAAAATGAAGCAAATTTTCGTTACGGGAATCTCGACGGAGGTCGGAAAAACCATCGCTTCGGCCATCATTACCGAGGCCCTTGAAGCCGATTACTGGAAACCGGTGCAGGCCGGAAGTCTCGACCATACCGATACCGACCGGGTCAAAGAGCTGATTACCAACGAAAAGACCGTTTTTCATAAGAGCAGCTACGAGCTAAAATCCCCCATGAGCCCTCATGCGGCGGCCGAAATCGATGGTATATCTATCGATCGGATGGATATTGTGGAACCTAACACGGATAATTATCTGGTTATCGAAGGTGCCGGCGGACTTTTAGTTCCCCTGAACGACACCGATACTGTACTGGATATCATTATGCCCACCTATCAGGTAGTCGTGGTTTCCAGACATTATTTAGGAAGTATCAACCATACGCTGCTGACCCTGAACTGGCTGACCAGCAAGGGCTACGATGTTTCACTAATATTTAGCGGGGATGCCAATCCGCATACCGAAAATATTATTCTACATAAGACCGGTGTTTCGCTGATCGGCCGCATCGAGGAGGAGAAACACTTCGATAAGACGGTCATCAAGAAATACGCCGATCGATTTGAGACGGTTCTAAGGTCGCTTTGATTTGATTGTTATCTGCTTTTTTGAGATTGCCCAAAACTGGATTTCCATTGTTTAGTTTTCATTATGCCCAATGCACGAACGGACTTGCCCATTAAGCGAACAACGACAGCCGAAACCTTATCCCAGCGCGACCAAAAACACCTTTGGCATCCCCTGACCCAGCACAAACTGCACCCCGAAATGCTCGGAATCGTAAAAGCGAAAGGAGCGGTGTTGTACGACGAGCACGGAAAGGAATATATCGATGGCATCGCCTCATGGTACTGCTCCATGTATGGGCATTGCAATGAATTCATTCTTGAAAGGGTGTACCGGCAGATGCAGCAATTGGATCAGGTGGTCTTTAGCGGATTTACGCACGAACCGGCCGTACGCTTGTCGGAAGAACTCATCAAAGTACTCCCCTCGAACCAAGAAAAACTCTTTTTCTCCGACAACGGATCCACTGCCGTAGAGATTGGAATAAAGATGGCCTTGCAATACCATTTCAATCAAGGCGAAAAGCGCCCGGTGATGCTAGCTTTCGAAGATGGATTTCACGGCGACACCTTCGGGGCCATGTCCGTTTCGGGACTATCGGTCTACAACGGTCCTTTTGAGGATTTTTTTATCGCGGTAGAGCGCATCCCGGTACCGACGGTGGAAAATATCAACGGAATTTTGGAGTTCTTAAGTTCGCGATTGCAGCGGAACGACATAGCCGGATTCGTTTATGAACCTTTGGTACAGGGCGCCGCGGCCATGAAAATGCATGATTCCGATGGCCTGAATCGTATACTGGCTTTACTGAAACAGCACAATGTACTCTGTATCGCCGACGAGGTCATGACCGGTTTTGGAAAAACAGGTAAACATTTCGCGTCCGACCATATAACAACGAAACCGGATATTATCTGCCTTTCGAAGGCCCTGACCGCGGGGCTGCTTCCCATGGCGGTCACCAGTTGCACCCAGAAAGTATATGATGCCTTTTACAGTAATGACATGGCCAAAGGCCTATTTCACGGGCACACCTACACTGCGAATCCGCTTTCTTGTGTGGCAGCCTTGGCGGGACTCGAATTGCTACAATCCGACGAAATACAAAACGCTATTGAGCGAATCACAGCTTCCCACCGGCGGTTCGATGAAAAAATCCGCAATCATCCGAAGGTCGCGAGCACCCGACAATGTGGTGTCATTTACGCTCTCGATCTGAACGTAAAAATGGAACGCTACGGTAAATTGCGGGACAAATTGTTCCGCCATTTTATGGAGAACGGCGTATTTTTGCGTCCCCTCGGGAGTACCATTTATATTTTGGCGCCCTATATCATTTCCGATCAACAGTTGGAAAAAATATATAGCGCCATTACGGAGGTTCTGGATTTGGTTTAAACGAGTTCGGTGTATCCATCAAAAAGCGCGGTCACAGATCCAATTTACTAGGTTTGGTTTCCGGGTTTTTTTCGCATAGTTAAGCGAACCACAAAATATAACGCCCTTCAGTCCGTATCGTCATCTTTTGATTTGAGTCTCCAATATTGTAAATTTCTTATTTGAAAGACCCGATTTCCATAACTGCAATCGCCTCGATTTCCCCGCTAGGATTTTCGGAGGATGAGGTCTGGGCCAGCTATCAAAAGCCTGACCATCTTTTTAAGAAGAAGATTTTCAATGGTGCCGAAGAATGGATTGCACCCCTTTCGGATACCGCCAAAAAAGAAATCGACCACCTCAAAAAGTCGGATTCCAAATACCGAAGTTTGGACGATTCGGTCCTTTTTGCACTATATTCCTCTCGAAAGGCCGTTGCCAGAGCGGGATGGAGGAAGGGAGAGACTTTAGAATACATCCCTTTTGGTGTGAATATCGGTTCCTCAAGAGGCGCAACATCCCTCTTCGAAAAATATCATGAAGAATTTCTTCGGGAAAAAAGGGCCGCAACGCTTTCCTCACCGACCACCACTTTAGGAAACATATCCTCTTGGGTGGCGCACGACCTGCAGACCCAAGGCCCCGAAATATCCCATTCCATTACCTGTTCGACCGCCTTGCACGCACTTTTGAACGGAGTAGCTTGGATTAAAAGCGGAATGGCCGACCGGTTTTTGGTCGGAGGTAGTGAGGCACCATTGACTCCCTTTACCATCGCCCAAATGAAAGCCCTTAAAATTTACGCCAAAAGCGACATCATCCCAAATGCAGCCGAGGGGCCTTGCCAAGCCCTAAATCTTGATAAAAAACAAAATACCATGATTTTGGGCGAGGGCGCGGCGGTAGCCTGTCTAGAAAAAGGCATCCCCCCCAACGCCTTGGCCGTCATCGAAGGCATCGGATACGCCACAGAACCCCTAAGGCATAACACCTCGATTTCCACGGACGCCCAATGCTTCCAACGTTCCATGCGCATGGCCTTGGGAGAAATTGTATCTGACGAAGTCGACGTCATCGTCATGCACGCCCCCGGTACCATCAAGGGAGATTCATCCGAATTCAAGGCCATCAAAAATGTATTTGGTGGCAAGACTCCAGCTTTGACGACGAACAAATGGAAAATCGGGCATACTTTTGGTGCATCCGGCATGTTGAATGTGGAGCTGGCCGTACTAATGCTTCAACATCAGGAGTTCATTCCGGTTCCTTTTTTAGACAATTCCAACATCCCCAAGAAAATTAGGAAGGTAATGGTCAACGCGGTTGGTTTTGGGGGCAATGCAGTAAGCATCCTATTAAAATTTCCAACTTGAAAAATTGCTCAAAAGGTTTATTCTAGAAGAGTTCGTCAACAAACCGATTGGGTCACGCCAGAATTCCCACTTTTATCCCTTATTTTTGAGCAGCCGATTATCTTGACAAAAGTACTATGCGACACAACTGGACGAAGAACGAAATCCTCGACATTTACAACAAACCTTTAATGGAACTGCTCTACAATGCGGCAACCATCCACAGAAAACACCACGACCCGAATACGGTTCAGGTTTCGACCCTGCTTTCGATCAAAACCGGCGGTTGTCCCGAAGACTGCGGCTATTGCCCGCAAGCGGCCCGATACCATACCGATATCGAGGGCAACGCTTTGATGACCGTTCCGCACGTGAAGGCACAAGCGTTGCGGGCCAAAGCATCCGGAAGTTCGCGGGTCTGTATGGGAGCTGCGTGGCGCAATGTAAAAGACGGACCCGAATTCGATCAAGTGCTGGAAATGGTGCGCACCATCAACAAGCTGGATATGGAAGTCTGCTGCACCCTCGGCATGTTGACCGAAAATCAGGCTAAACGTCTGGCCGAAGCGGGACTCTATGCCTACAATCATAACTTGGACACCTCCGAAGATTATTATAAGGATGTGATATCCACTCGCGCCTTCGAGGATCGTTTGGAGACTATCGACAATGTTCGGAAAAGCAAGGTGACCGTTTGCAGCGGGGGAATCATCGGGATGGGTGAAGCCTTGGAAGATCGCGCGGGTATGCTGGTCGCGTTATCAAGCTTGAATCCACAACCCGAATCTGTTCCGATTAATGCTCTGGTGGCCGTGGAAGGTACCCCGATGGCCGAAATGGAGCCTATTTCCATCTGGGAAATGATTCGCATGGTCGCTACGACCAGAATTGTAATGCCCGAAACCCAAGTTCGCCTGTCGGCGGGTCGCACCGAAATGAGCCGTGAAGGGCAGGCAATGTGCTTTTTTGCGGGGGCAAATTCCATTTTCGCCGGCGATAAACTGCTAACCACCCCGAACCCCGATGTAAGCGAGGACATGGAAATGTTCAAGGTATTGGGACTCACACCCCAAAAACCCTTCGTAAAAGAATCACAGCCAAAAACGGTCGAAGCATCCGAATCGCAAGTGCATCCTCTGGGGGAAAAGCCTAGATGGAGCCGTCCCGGACATTCGATCGAGCGGAACGAGACCGCGAAATCCAAGTCCAAACCGAGTGTAGCTTTAAAGTCCGACCGATAGTGTCCTACTGTGAAATTCATACTCGGGCTTATTTCACCCCGATATGGGGTAAGGGTGTTATCCTATTACTATGCTACCGAACTATTTATTGAAGAGAATTTTAGGGATTATTAAGAAATAGTTATTTCATCGTTACTTAATTTTGTTAGTCAACCCTTAATTAAAAACCATTGAATCTAGAAGCTGTTCCGAGAGTAAGGTCGCTGACCAAGGAAGATTTTTTAGAGCTTTATTTCAAGCCGCAAGAACCAGTGGTCATCGAAGGCGGAGTTGACGATTGGCCCGCTATCCACAAATGGAATTTGGATTACATGCGCCAGATGGCGGGTGATAAGACCGTGCCACTGTACGATGACCGTCCTGTAAACCACAAGGATGGTTTCAACGAGTCCCATGCCGAGATGAAGATGGCCGACTATGTCGAGCTGCTCCAATCGGAACCCACCAAATACCGCATTTTTCTTTGGAATATTTTAAAGGAGGTCCCTTCGCTGCAATCGGACTTCAATTTTCCGGATTTCGGGTTGAAACTGAAGAAAAAGCTTCCCATGCTGTTTTTTGGTGGAAGGGATTCCTACACTTTTATGCATTACGACATCGATATGGCTAACATTTTCCATATCCATTTCGAGGGAAAAAAAGAATGCATCCTGTTCCCTCAGTCGGAAACCAAATACCTTTATAAAGTGCCCCATTCTTTAATCACTCATGAGAGCATCGATTTTGAAAATCCTGACTATCAAAAATGGCCCGCTTTGAAATCCGCCAAAGGATTCAAGGCCGAACTAAACCATGGTGATGTGCTCTATATGCCCGAAGGATACTGGCACTATATGAAATACGTTACCCCAGGCTTTTCGATGAGCCTTCGGGCCTGGCCTAAAAATCCAATGAATTTTGCGAAGGCGTTACACAATATATTTGTGATGCGCAGTTTTGATATAGTCATGCGTAAGG
>JBAUIP010000460.1:0-3775 GCA_049683055.1 Pricia sp. | reverse complement strand
AATGGCGAGGGAATCTGTCCTTGGATATGTTCCGGATTCGTCGGTATATAGAACGAGAGGGATATTACAGAATACCGAACTCCCGATCTTCTCGTTGACGGACTCCCCGAAACCGGGTTCTGTCCCGAAAAGTCTTTTCCCCATCTCGGTCGGCTTTTCATGGCGGAAAATCTTACCGGAACTTTTTCCTTCGAAAGTATTCTCTTTTGATGTTTTGGAATCGTACCCGTCACCCCTCGTGGACCATGCTAGGGGTACGGAGGGCGCCGAGGGACCTTTTTTTTCGAAATCGCCGTTCTCGAGCGGGATTGTCTCCCATGTGCCGCTGTTCAGGACGGAAAGTCGAACGTCATCGATGTACAGGGAGGCATCACCCTTCAGGGCGGCACCGATCTCAAGGTATTCGATGGATTCCCCAGCAGCGAAAACAATCTCATAAGTTGTCCAAAAGGTCGACCGGATATCTTTTTTTTCCAGTACCGTACCGCCGTCCGAACCGATGGATGCCAATCTCACATAGGCCGAAACTCCGGTCGTATCGTCAAGCCTTGCCATCATCTTGATCCGGATTCTCTTTTCCCTAAATTCCTTTGCATCTATGGAACTTATCAATAGCCCATAGTTCTTCGGTACTTTCCTTTTGATCGGACTGTTGACCCGGACGCTTTCGTACGGGCTTCTGTAGTTCGCATTCATTCCAATGCCCACGCCCCTGTGCTGCCAGAAGGTCAAATCCATATTATCCGGATTGGGCGGCCTGACCTGAAGGCCGTCATTGCCGTCGTCTCTTTCGCTGGTGAAGATAACAGAGGGTGCGATAGGCCCGAATATTTCCCTCAGCCTCTCGATCAGCTCCTCGTCGCTCCTGCAGTTCAGCACCTTTGAGGCACCAAAGGTGGCAAACCTTTTCCAGTCGAGTTCGGACGCCTCGTCGCTGGGGTGAAAATATTTAATGTATCCGTATGCCTTGGCAAAGGTCCTGAGATTTTCAATTTCTCGAGGACCTTTGAGGGAATCGCAACGTATCGAGCATGCGGCTAGTAAGAGAAGCACTACAATTATCCTTCTGTTCATAAGGCTGTCCTTGTGAACATAAAATTAGCGGTAATTTCAATACCAATTCCTACGGTCTTTTAGGTAACCTCGGAATATTTCTTAGTGCCAAGGGCGGAAGGCTACTGATCAGAATTGATTCGTTATGCGAACAGGGGAAAATTATCGTTCATTTGGACTTTGCTGATGGTTTGTGTATGATGTCGTAGCATCCCTAAGGTTGCTATATACTATACACCTTATTGGCAATAGTTATTTTTTTTCATAAAAATAGCCATTAAAAAGTCCTATCAACTGTTTTTTTATTACTTCTGGGGCGGTTGGCTCTTGTTCTACTGGCATCGACCTTTTATAAAATGCTATTTCTTTTTTCTTCGAATCAAAGATAAAAGCGTGTAAAGTCAGATTAGATTTAATTGGCGTTGGAACATACATACCTAAAGTTAAAATTCCAATCGCTGCACCTTTTGCCACTTGTCCTCCATAGTTTCCTTTTCTGCGGCCAAATCCTGTAGCAACAGTCGCAAGAGTAAATCTTTGGTTGTTGCTTTTTAAAATTGAATCAATTGTTGGGGTAATTGGAATTCCGTCAAGTTTTCTACGTTGGGCTATTAGTTGCGACAAGTAACCAAGCTCGTTTTCAATTCTAGCCTTTATTGTGTCGTTATCTAAAGCTAGTCTTTCCGTTAGGCGTAAAGTTAATTTAGAATTTCCTAAAATAGAATCCAATTTCGCTTGAGTTATGCTTGATAGCGAATCACTCAAAACTGGTTTATTCCCTTTCTCTATATATTGGACATAGGTCAAAGGTTCAAGGTATTTTAATTCTTTAATTTCGTTTGAGGTCGTTGATGAAGTTAAAAATTTGTTAGCTCCGCACGATGTCAAAAGCAGAGCCGAAACAGAAATCAGTAATATTTTTTTCATTCAGTTTTCAGATTATAATTATTGCCAGCGCAAGCATATCATTCTTGATCATATGTCCATAATATTATCAATATCCATTTGCTCCAAAAAATAACGTGGGAAAGAATCTAAAATTGCTTGGAAAGTAAGAGTATGGTTTATTTGAACTTTCTTGAAAACTATACTTAAAATTCGGGGTGCCTGAAAATAGGGAATTTGAAAATTTCCTAATTTCTACTCTTCAATGATAGAATCAGTGTTGTTCATTGCATTTTCATTGCGACAGGTGAGTTATCATTTTGTGCGGCTATGATCTGCGTATCGATGAGTTTGACCAAATGAGACAGGCTCCTGGCGATACGGTCCATCTTCCATACAACGACGGTATCGCCCTCCCTCAATTTGCCCAGCATTTCATCAAGGCCCTTTCTTTCCGCCTTCGCCCCGGAAGAAAAGTCCGCATAGATATTCTTCGGCTTGGTGCGCTCCTTAAGAAAAAGCATCGAGCTGAAGGTCGTGTTTTTGGGAACGGGTGCTTACCCTAGCATAACCAAACCTCATATTGGTGCATGTAGACGTGTTGAAGGTAAACTATTAAAATGTACGGGAATAGTAAACCTATTATAGGTAATGAACAGGCATCAAATTCAAAGTTTACAAAAACGGTAAATTAAACAACCTTTTTCGCATAGGCGATGTACTTGGCATCATGAATATTGGGCATTTCGTATCCAGAGGGAATCAGAGTATGAAGTGGCCTAGCATCAACTTTTGGCTTTGCCCTCGAAAGTACGCGTCAAATCAATGAAACCACCGAAACGCCATTCGGGCCAATTTTAGTTTCCACGGCTTCCGGGTTTTTTCCATTACCCTTCGGATGGCCTTTTGGTTGATGCGCGTGGCAACGGGATAGGGGTAGACGCGGTCGTTCAAGTCGCTTATGGAGACTCCGGCGTGTTTGGCCAATTCTAGTTCTTGTACCAGTTCGCCGGCATGGGGCGCAATCATGCTACCTGAGAGTATTTTCTTGTTTCCGATACTGCCGCTATCGTCGAGCCATAACGACATTTGGCTGTAGGTGTACTCCTCCACGATGGCGCGGTCATCGTGTTCGAAATCCTGGTCTTGCCGAAGGTACCTTTTGCCTTGGCTCTCGAGCCGTTTCTCGGTCAGTCCAAAATGGGCGACTTGGGGGTCTGTGAAGGTGACCCAGCTGAGGTCGTTCCAAGTGTTTTTCTTTTTGAAAATGGGAATCAGAAGATTGCGCCAAAGCTGTCGTACCATTTTTTCGGCGCCGTGGGAGAACATGTAACTTCCGGCCGCGTCGCCGATGACGTATACTTTTTTGTTGGTGCTCTGAAGGTATTCGTCGACTTGGATTTTTCCTTTTTCGGTCAGGGCGATGCCTCCGGTTTTGAGGCTCATTCCCTCGGTGTTCACTAGTCTTCCAACCGCTATCAAGGTAGTGTCACAGGGAATCTCATTGGCAGGATTTTTCTGGGATGATTTTTCTTGGGACTGGTTTTCATTGGATATATTTTCTTGGGATGAATGTTCGCTGGATACCACAATCGCCTTTCCATCCTTGAATGCCGAGACCTCGGAGCGGTTCATAATCCGGATGCCTTCTTCTTCAAATCGCCTTTCCAAAATTCCGGATATGTTTTGCGGTTCTTTACTTAATAAACCGTCGCCGCGGTTGACGATGGTGACCTTCGAGCCCAAGCGCGAAAACGCCTGTCCCAGCTCGCATCCGATGGGGCCGCCGCCGATGACGACCAAGTTTTCGGGCAATTCCAGGCAGTCGAGGAAAATA
>JBAUIP010000459.1:0-2356 GCA_049683055.1 Pricia sp. | reverse complement strand
GAACAATGGTTTATCCGTTCGTATTGATTCGTCTGCCGCCGGCAAAAAAGCGTGTTTTCCAATAGGGATCTAATAGGTCACTGATTTTAACTCCTGCACTGCCGCTCTCACCGGTTCTGGATGTGGCGTTAACAAATTTGTTGTTGCCCAAGTAAATTCCCACATGGGTAATTTTTTTGCCTATATGGCCGGCCGCCCTGAAGAACACAAAGTCCCCTTCCATCAAAAATTTGGGATCGGACCAGGTTTCGGTCGCCTCGGAATCCATCTGTTTCTGCGCCGTTCTTTCGATGTACCAATCGTAGACTTCTATAAATAATCGTTGGGCAAAAGAAGAGCAGTCGATGCCGGCTTCGGTCTCGCCACCCATTAAATAAGGCGTGCCCATCCAGTTATCGATAAAGTCGTAAAGGGCCAAGTTGGTTATTTCTTCCGGGGCCACGCCCAAGATGTCGGCATATTTTCGCTGCATTGGGGTGATAATTTCCTCTGGTTCCGCTGCTGCCACGGGTTGTTCTTCCTCTTTTTCCGGAACATCCTCATAAGTGACAGTGACGTCGGGTTCCTTGTCTTTTTTGAAGATGCCCAATAATCCCTTGTTGCCCTTTTTAAGTTTCTTTTCCTCTTTGGCGAGCTCTTTATCCTCTTGCTCATCTTCCTTGGCGGCCTCCTTAATTTTTGATTTCCGCTCTTTCTTGGCTTTTTTCCTTCGCTTTTTTTCCTTTTTGGTCATGGTCATTTCGACCTCGTCTACGACTAATTTTTTCCCCTCAACGGTGTTGATCAAAAAGTAGACCTTTTCGAAACCTGTTTTACTTACGGTAACGACATGTTCCCCGGCGGGAAGCGACTGTTTGAACCGAAATTCACCGGTGTCGTCGGTGGCTTCGGCAAACGCGGTTCCCTCTACGGCGACAATGGCATTGGCAATTTTGGTGCTGCTGTCTTCCTCGACCACGGTACCGATAAGGGTCGGTTCTTGGGAATAGGATAGATTGGATGCCCCCCAAAATATTAGGAGGAACAATAGAAATCCTTTTACGGGGATGCGGGTTTTTTCGGATGCCGTAATTGGATAATACCTTGAACTAAGGCCCGGGGCTATGGTCACGGTGGAATGTAAATACATGGTCTTAATGGCTTAAGGGTTAAACATTGTGTTCTTATCGTTTCGAACCCTGATCGAGTTCACTGTTTAATAGGATGCACTAGAAATAGGTTAACGTTTTTGCCTAAAAAATACGCTGGCATGTTAACCTAGCGCCCGAATTATATATCAAATGGCAAACAGATGATGGAAAACACCTACTACACTTTACCCCTCGACGCCAAGAAACTGATCGGCAGAAAGGCGCACGATTCGTGCAACCTGATGCAGTCCGTTGCGAACTACATCCATCTGGTCAATACGTCTTGTTTTGGGGAATGTGCCTTTGACAAGAGCTTCGGTTGTTCCATTTGGCTGGTCGATTTCGATAATCTGAAGAGTACCAAAAGACTTAGGGAATTTGTTCAGGAGTCACTATATGAATCCTTGCTAGAGCATGAAAAACGACTTTCCGCCTTACGGATAAACGTCAAGATCAAGCAAGAGGAACTCTTGGAAGGAAACAGTTCGAACGCTATCAAAAAACGGGTGGATATCCACATCCGCGGAAAACTGAAAAAGACCAATGAGGACTTTTCCTATGTGGAATATTTCTACATCGGTCCGCTATCATATTGAAACAGATGGAAACGAATACCAAAGAGCAGATAAAGAATAGGATGATCAAGACCGCCGCCCTCTTGTGGAAGGTGCAGGCGAACGAGATCGAGCGCTCCTTTGATCCCCTCGTGTCCTTATTGATGGCGGCCTGTGCCTCGGAAATCGAGAAGGTAGCGGGCGAAATCGATAATTCCCAGACCCGAATAACCGAGAAGGTCGTACAACTGATTACGCCTGAGGCCGCCAACGGCCCGAGCCTTGCCCATGGAATTTTGTATGCGGAACCTACAGCGGACCTCATCCGCATCAAACCGGAACACCTTTTTATTTACAGGAAAGAAAAAATATACAACAAGACCTCCGTCAAGTATCAAAACATTCATTTTTCACCGGTCGGGGATTTTAACCTAGTCAATGCCAAGCTGAAATACCTGGCATCGGGAGATCGTTTCGTCGATATGGAGGAAAACCGGGACGCCCCCCTTTCCCAAAAGCAGCTCCGCCATTCCAAATTGGACGCCTCGACGCTCTATCTGGGAATTTCGAGCGACCTGAAATCCATCCCTATCCAAGACATTTCCCTATACTTCGAACTTACGGAAGTCGGACAGGAAGAGCTCTTCTACCACCGTTTGAGGAATACCAGGT
>JBAUIP010000458.1:0-3873 GCA_049683055.1 Pricia sp. | reverse complement strand
GACAAGATCGCCGATTACCTAAAGCTGATGATCGAGGAAAAGAGCCTTGACAAGATCGTATCGGCCTTGGGCATCAACAAGAAGACGGCCTTCGACTGGCGCCACAAGATATTGGCATCACTGGACGGGGAAGGCGGGGACGACTTTACGGGTATCACCGAAAGCGACGAGACCTTCTTCCTCAGGTCCGAAAAGGGTATGGGGGTCAAAGACCGGAAACCAAGAAAAAGGGGCGGCAAGTCCAGTAAGAGGGGCATAAGCAAAGATCAGGTCGCGGTCATCGTGACCCAGGACAGAAAGTCCGGGCTGGACCTGAGCGTGGCAACGCTCGGACGCATCGGGAAGGCCGATATCGCGAATGCCATCGGCAAGCGCATAAAAAAGGGAAGCACGATCCTTTGCAGTGATTCCCACCACAGCTATAAGGGCTTCGCAAAGGATACCAAGGTCGAGTTCCGCCCCGTCAACGTTTCCAAGGGCGGGCGGGTAAAGGGTGCGTTCCACATCCAGCATGTGAACTCGACGCACAACAGGATAAAAAAATGGATCGACGGCACCTTCTGGGGAGTATCCACTAAATACCTGCAACAGTATCTGAACTGGCATGTCCTGAAAGAAAGGATAAAATCGGACAGGGACAGGAACGCCGCATTCGCAAAACAGACACTGGGAATAGGGGCTTTGGAAAGATTCGCCAAAATACGGCCGAACTATGAAAAACTAATATCAACGCAGTGCTAAACTACAGCCTTAAAAAATTGACAAGCAGCACAGTACAGGATAGATGTATAAATCAACACTTATATATTTGGTTTTTATTAAGAATTTTTAAATAGGTTCTGATATAGGAACCAACCATTAACTCGAAAAAAATCCAATTCTTATGGAACAAACGAATAAAAAACCAGTTAGGTTGCGCCTTTTTGCAACCGCACTATTATTCTCTTTCGCGGCAGTGCAAGTTTGGTCCCAAGAGATTGTTACCGGAACAGTGTCAGCGGTAGACGGACCTCTACCAGGGGCATCCGTCGTCGTCAAAGGTACCACGATGGGCGTTAGTACTGATTTTGACGGTAATTATACAATTGAGGCCGGGCCTGAAAACACTTTACAGTTCTCGTACATCGGTTATGCCACCCGAGAAATATTGGTAGGCTCTCAAGACCAGATCGATGTAATTCTAGAGGCAGACAACGAACTCGATGAGGTTGTCGTTATAGGTTACGGCACCACAACTAAATCGGATTTGACAGGTTCCGTAGCCTCGGTAGATGCAGAAGAAATAGCAAATATTCCTAGTTCCCGGGTGGATCAAGTATTACAAGGTAGAGCAGCCGGTGTTCAGGTGACCCAAACTAGCGGCGCACCCGGGGCCGGAACTTCAATAAGAATAAGAGGTGGCAATTCGATAACTGGCAGCAATGAACCTTTGTGGGTCGTCGATGGTATAATTGTGGGTACGGATTTCAATCTAAACAACCTTAATGCCAATGATATTGAGTCAATAGAAATATTGAAAGATGCGTCGTCAATCGCCATTTATGGTTCTAGAGGTGCAAATGGTGTGGTTTTGGTAACCACCAAAAATGGAGCACGGGTAGGTGGCGGCAAACCCCAAGTAAGTGTAGGATTATATACAAGTATCCAGTTGATGCCACAAAGGCCTGACTACTTATCTCAAACAGAGCAAATAGAATTTACCAATGAAGATGCCCGATTTAGATCGGTTGCTGAACCTTTTCCCAACGACCCATCAACATATCCAGATAATGATTATTTTGAACTTCTATTGGATGCATCCCCTATTTATAATGCAAACGCATCTGTATCCGGTAGTTCGGAAAACGGGAATGTGAATTACTATAATTCTTTAAACTTTTTTGATCAAGATGGTTTAATCAAAAATTCAGGGATTGAAAAATATATCTTTCGATCTAACATAGACTTCAAACTGGGTGATAAATTAAAAGCGGGTTTTCGAATTAATTATTCTAGAATTAAACAAGATAATGGTGTTGTAGGTTATGGTGGTCTTCTCGGTATTCTGCCAACACAGCCAATATTCAATGAAGACGGTTCGTTTAACGGTTTTAATGAGGTTGTTGGGGCACCATTTGCAAACCCTGTCGCTATTGCACAATTGGATGTTGATGAGACCATATCAAAAAATTTGCTGGGAACTGTTTATCTTGAATATAGTCCTATTTCAAATCTGATTATCAAATCGACCTTTAGCCCTGAGATAAATGATTTTAAGAGAAATGAATTTACTTCAAGCCAGAGACCTGATCTTCTCGTAGTCGGAGAAGAAGGTAGTGCGAGAGTGTCCGGAGCGTCAACTTTCGGATGGAACAATGAGAATACTATACAGTATGATACAGATTTTGGTGAGAATCATAGCCTGACCGTTCTTGGCGGTGCCTCTTTTCAAAAAAAAATGGATGAAACTTTTTTATCTCAAGCTTTTGGGATAACTACAGACGCTACTCAATTTAATAATATCGGATTGGGCACCGATCCAACCAGAAATGTAGTGGGCAGTGGCTTCAACGAGTTTCAAATAGCCTCATTTTTCGGTAGGATTAATTATTCATTTAAAGATAAATACCTCTTGACTTTGGTGGGGAGAAGTGATGGAAGCTCTGTTTTTGCACAAGGAAATAAATATAACTTTTATCCATCAATAGCTGGAGCTTGGAAAATTTCAGAGGAACCGTTTATGCAAGATCAAGAATTTTTTAGAGATTTGAAGTTGAGAGGAAGTTATGGGCAATCAGGAAATCAAGCCATAAGTTCGTACAATACCTTAGGTATTTTGATCGAGGCGAATACCCCGCTCAACGGTATTCAACGACCGGGCCTGTCGTTGGGCAGACCGTCAAACCCTGATTTGAAATGGGAAACTACAACCTCTTATGATCTAGCTTTGGAAGCTTCGCTTTTTGGGGGCAAAATCTTTACCGAATTCAATTATTATTACAAAAAAACAGAAGACTTATTGCTAGACGTTACCATTCCTAGGCAAACAGGATTTACAAGCCAATTACAGAATATTGGATCACTTGAAAACCAAGGATGGGAATTTTTGGTCAATTCTACGAATGTCGCCACCGACAACTTCAATTGGAAATCGACGGTAACTTTGTCGTCAAATAAAAATAAAGTATTGGACTTAGGGGGACAGGAATTTATTGACGTCGTAGTCGATGAAGTTAGAGGGGCAGGTAATTTGCGGATTTTGGTCGGTGAAACTGTCCCAGTTTTTACCGGAGTAAGGTATTTGGGTACCTGGAAGACCCAAGAGGAAATCGACGCATCCGGCCTACTTCCTGGTACACAGGTAGTCGGAGGGCCCAAATTTGAAAATACAAACGGTGATGATATCATATCCACGGAGGACAACGTTGTCTTGGGAAATCCTTTTCCAGACTTGATTTATGGGATCGATAACACCTTTAGTTACAAAAATTTTGATTTCAACTTTTTCTTTCAAGGCACCTTAGGGAACGAGGTTTATAACCTAAGGTCTTGGAACAACTATTTTGCCCGGGGAGAAACTACTAAATATGCCGAAGTCGCGGACCGTTGGACACCGGATAATCCCACCTCTGATATCCCTAGAGCCGGATCCGATGCCGTTACCAGTATTCCCAGCAACTCGTTCTTTGTAGAAGATGGTTCACACCTTCGATTGAAAACCGCAACATTGACATATAATTTGCCGACCGATGAATTGGGCTGGGACAGCGTTAAAAATCTATCGGTTTATTTTTCGGGTACAAATTTACTCCTGCTGTCTGATTTTAGATTGGTAGACCCGGAAACTAGTCGGTTTGGAAGCGATGGTTTGGGTAACATAGCGCAGGGCTTTTC
>JBAUIP010000457.1:0-7570 GCA_049683055.1 Pricia sp. | reverse complement strand
ATATTTAGTAGTCGTCATAACTTGTCGTATTAAAATGATACGGTACAAAGTTGCGACAAATGCGACACCGAGAAAACAACGGTGTTTTCAGATTTGTGTGGTATTTTACCCTAGAATTGAAAATATGAAGCTAATGAGGTCAATATACTGTATGGGATAGCCATATTATATCAGGTCATCTCTCTTTCGCTATAGGTTTTCTTGATGATTTCTAGTGATTCCACAAAGCCATCATAGCCATTTGCGATATTTGAAGTAAACCAGCATCCCGATAGCGACCACGATCATAACTCCCCACATGATAAAATAGCTATATTCATATTTGAGTTCGGGTACGACCTCAAAATTGGTCCCGTAAATTCCCGCAATAAAGGTTAGTGGAATAAAAATGACCGAAAAGATGGTCAAAAACTTCATCACATCGTTCAATTTGCTGCTGATAGTCGTGTGGTAGATGTTCAACTGATCGGATAGTATTTCGCGATAGGTGTCGGAGGAATCGGTGGCCTGATAAATGTTGTCCAGCAGTTCCCGGAAATGCACTCGGGTACTCTCCTTGATGAGTTCGGATTCCATTTTGGAAAGGGTCAGAATCATCTCCCGGGCGGGAGTGATGTTTTTTCTTAAAAAATTTAGTTCCCTCTTATATTTGTAAATATCGTCGATGATACTCTTTTTGGGCTCTTGCAAAAGATTGTCTTCCAGCGTCTCGATTTTTTCACCCAGCTCACCGATAATGTAGATGTAGTTGTCGACGACAATATCCAACAGGGCGAAAAGCAAATAGTCGGTACCGCCGTTGCGGATTCGTTTCTTTTGGGAACGGATGCGCTCCCGTACCGGCTCGAATACATCGCCGCGAGCTTCTTGAAATGATAATAGCACCGATCGGGTGATAATGATACTCAGGTTTTCGACGGTAATTCGATGGCTATCGTCTTCTTGCCGCAGCATTTTAATAGACAGCGAGATACAGTTCGGATGGTCCTGTACCTTGGGGCGGGAATGCACATCCATCACCTCCGCCAGCACCAGTTTCTCGAACTCAAAGCCATCGGCAATTTCTTCAATGATAGCGGCATCGTGCAGGCCATCGATATTGTACCAAGTAACGGTCGGTTTATTACGGTATTCGAAAACCTCCGTAGTTTTAGAAAGTGTTTTTTCCTCTAGGTTTTGGGCGTCGAAATCGATGAGACGTTGCACAACATACTCCATTTTCTGGACACCTCTAAATTTGATGTCGTCCGGGGAAAGCCCGATATCTTCCTTTCGTTTGTATACAAGTCTGGTGAGGTTCTTCGGTGGTGTAAAAAGGTTTTTGGTATTCAGTTTCATGGTAGCAGGGTTGTTAGAAGGTTGTATATCAAATCATCGTGTTCGCCATTTTAGTCCTTTGAAATATGAAAAATCGCATCTCCCTGATTGACGATAGGGGCTTCGTTGATGCAAATAAGATATCCTGAATGTATGGCTTTAATTTTTCGTTCGAAATAGCCGAAGGGGCCGGAGATGCTACCCAGAACTTCCCCCTTTTTTACGAAACTTCCCAAATCGACGTACGGGTGGAACATACCTGAATGTTTTGCCCGCATCCATTGGGTGTTGTGCAAAATAATGGGAGGGGCGGCCTTGGTCGTTAATTTTATATTTTCCGCGGAATAATCGCGGATGCCCAAGTGCTGAATGACCCGGAGGGCACCGTGGAGTCCGGTTCGGGTAACTTGACGGTCGATATGTAAGGATTTTCCTCCCTCAAAAAGCAAGACTTTTTTCTTCAGTTTATGCAGCGTCTCCCGAAAGGATTTTTCCTTCCGCGCCGACCGGATGATGAACGGGGCATGGAACACTTCGGCCAATTCAAGGCTTTCCGGGTCCTCGCCGTCTATCCGAATTTGGGATATGTTAAACCGACTGTCGCCGCCTGTATGGTAATCGATACAATAGTCCGCGAGTGGTACGACCTCCTTGATGATATGGTAGGCAAATCGGCTGGCCAGCGATCCACGTACACTTCCCGGAAATACCCGGTTGAGGTCCCGACCATCGGGAAATTGCCGTTTTTGGTTCAAGAATCCGAATACGTTGACCACGGGAATGCAAATAATCATTCCCCTTTCCGGCTTGTTGTATTTGTTCGCGACTAGCTGGCGAACGATTTCGATACCGTTGATTTCATTGCCATGAATTCCTCCGGTGATCAGTAGGGTAGGGCCATCCTTCTTGCCACGTTCGATGATGATGGGCACCTGTATTTTGGTGCGCGTGTGCAGTTTGGCGATATCGAGGTTGACCAAGGCACCCTTTCCTTTGGCTATGGTCTCCCCGAGAATCTCGATTTTGGAGGTCGTTGGCTGTTTTGACATGAACCTCTTTCTATTCGGCGTTCCTTTGGACGTACTTGATGATCAATGCAGCGATATCTTTTCCGGTAGCGGCCTCGATACCTTCCAGGCCTGGCGATGAATTCACTTCGAGAATCAAGGGTCCCCGTTCGGATTGTAGCATATCTACGCCCGCAACGCCAAGGCCCATGACCCGGGCTGCCTTGATGGCCGCATTTTCCTCCTCATCCGATAGTTCTATAATGTTCGCCGAACCACCACGATGCAGGTTGGAGCGGAATTCCCCCTCCTTACCTTGCCGCTTCATGGCCCCAACGACCACGCCATCGACCACAAAGGCCCGGATATCGGCCCCCTTGGCCTCTTTGATAAATTCTTGTACGATGACCCGCGCTTGTAGCCCGTTGAAGGCTTCGAGGATGGATTCCGCGGAATTGCGGTTGTCCGCCAGAACGACGCCAAGGCCTTGCGTGCCTTCCAGCAACTTGATGACCACCGGCGCATCGCCCGCTTTTTCGATGATACTACCTACATCTCTGGAGTAGTTGCTGAACACGGTTTTAGGAAGTCCCAATCCGGCCCGCGAAAGCACCTGCAGACTGCGCAGCTTGTCGCGTGATCTGACGAGTGCCTGTGATTCTACCGCCGTAAATACTTTCATCATCTCGAATTGGCGCACCACCGCGGTACCGTAAAAGGTAATAGATGCGCCGATTCGGGGAATCACCCCGTCGATACCTTTGAGCTCTTCTCCTTTATAGATGATGCCAGGTTTTTTCTTTTCGATAATCAGGTCGCACTTCGAGTGGTCGACAATCTGCATGTCATGCCCTTTCTTTTTGCCAGCCTCGATCAGGCGCTTAGTAGAGTATAGGTTGGGATTTTGGGATAGGATAACTATTTTCATAAAGTAAACTGGTTAATTTTATTCCTGCGCCGCGACTATGCCTGTCTTGAGCAAAGCCTAAAGGATTGACATGTACTACGGCGGAAATCTTTATTATTGTGAATATTATTTGTAGGCCACGCAATCTGAAGCCTTACTAATCGCTGGGAAAATACGATAAATTTCCAAGCCAAGTGATGAATTGTAGAACTTATCGGACATAATCCTAGGGAGTTGAAATTCAATCCTCTTCGATTTCCATTACAGCTTCGAATTCCTCCGTGTATTTGAGGTCTTGAAACCAATACGTCGAGGAAATGATTTCAAATGTCAAGCTGTTTTCTCCGTCCGTTTCTTGGGAGTGCTGCCAAATGATATCCTTGGCATCCTTAAACTCGCCCGCTTTCAATTCCTCGTCAAAAAGTCGATTGATCAGCGTATTTTCCGGCATCCCTTGCACGAAAAGTCGTATCAAGGCGGTCTCGGTATCCTCTTTAAAGACGTCCATTCCCACCTTTTCTTTGGCCGAAACCTTGATTTTGAACCGCACCGCTTCAGGATGGGGGAATTTTCCGTTGAACGCCTTGTACAAGAGCTGCGTTGCATTGAAGAATTCCTCGTGCATCGAGAGTTCGGCGTATTCTTCCCAGACTTTTTCATCGATCATTTCGTGGGATAGATTATCGATTTGGCCTTGGTTCAGACGTTCCCCGAAGATATTTTGTAACACAATGCTGGCGGCCTCGTCCGGCTCATTGTCCGCCAGAGAAAGTAGGCACATTTCCTGAAGTTCCTGCGGCGACAGATCGGAAGTGTCTCCATAATCCATCTCGTCCAACAATTTTTTGTAGTCCTCGTCGTTCCATGCTAGGGGCAACTCTTCGATGGTCTTGAATTCCATCGGTATTAGGGTATAGTGAAGTTTCATTTTCTAAGTGATTTGTCAGAAATATACTTAAAAGGATGCCCCAATAGTAGCTCAATCGAATATTTTCTTTGGCACCAAAATTGGCAGTACTTTTGCTAGGGAATTTACCTACACTCAACCATTTTCAAACAAGTATGACCAAACCATTATTGACCGGACTTTTTGCAATTTTTCTGTTTTCTGCCGTCTTCGGTCAGGAAAAAATTGACAACACCTACTTAAGTGAGCGGGTCACCTTCTATAAAAATGACATCCGCGGGCCGTATAAGGATATCCGCTGGTTCTGTACGGATGGAAGTGTTCGCGCTCCGAAAGACCCGTGTCCGCAAAGCATAGGCCCTGGCGTTCAGCATGCCCGATATAAAGATGATGTGGAGGCCATCGGTAAAAAGTATCATCTGTATTTAGGACAGATTTTGGCTTATACGGATGTAGCCGATTTCTGGGATGTCGAAAACGAACATTCCCGTGTAAAACAGTACCAACTGGACAAATACCTACGCTCCGTCGACAACGGATGGATCAATCAAAAGGGACAGTTTTATCGTGGTGCCGTTCAGGCAGAGGACGAGGAAGCCTGGGGAATCGACTTTTACCAATGGTTATTGAAGAAGGATGATGTCTTGGAGGAAAATTACTTTCTGGTGCGGCAGTCCCTAAAGGATGTTCCCCACAGTGGCGATGACAATCTTGCCCAAAGGATGCGAAGCGAGTCCAAAGTCATTTCGGATGCGTATTCCCCTTTTATGGACTTGCGGGTAAAGATTCATGGCCAGCCAGAAGCTGCTGATATTGAAAAAGTTAAAACGTTCCAGAAAAAGAACAGTGCCAAGCTGACTTCGGACTTGAACAAAAAATTCGATGGACTGATTAATACCATGACGGAGTTTTTCAAACCTATCGCCATTCAAAAACTGGATGAAAAAGCCGATTTGCTTAAAGGTACGGCCTTGGGAAAATCATTAGAGGAATTTATAGCGAAAAATGCCCTTGATACACAAAGCTCTAAATTGCTTCCCGACAGCGCATTACTACCCGCCACCGCAGCGATGCTATTGGAAATCCGAAAAGAAATTGTCGAGGAAAAACGCCCCGCGGCCCGTTTGCAATTGTTGGATATTTCCTTAAAACTGGAAGAAATCCTCTTTAAAAACGCCCCGAAGTGGCAACCGGAAACCTTAAAGGAGCAATTGCAAAAAATCAAAGCCCTCGCCGAGGCAACAGCAGGTGCCGGCTATCTGGAACTTTGGGAGTGGGAGCAGATCAAAACCACCTTGAATCCATCCGATACCGAAAAAATGACCTTGGCCGAGTTGAACACCGTGCTGGAGACCGCCCGTGGAGCCGTAGAGTGGAGCGCCGCCATGGTCAAGGCCAACTATCAGGATATCGTGGACACCTATACCGGTTTCGAGCCCAAGGCCTACGGCTTTATCGACGACCGTATCCGCGGATCCATCGCTCTGCATTTAGGTAAGAGTGTCGGAGAGCTTGGGGATTTTATTGCCGAGGAGTCCGCTCTGACAAACAAGGTCATGGACATCGCCAACCAAAGCACCGTTCGTGGCCTCAATCCCGGTTACGCTTTTGGGGAGTTGGTGGTAGTGCCCGGTTCGCCGGACGATGTTGAGGTGGCTTCGGACAAAATCTATATTTTCAACCGTTCTCCATCCGACCTTAAACCGGTGGCCGGAATCGCTACGGTCGCTGAGGGAAATATGGTATCCCACGTCCAACTGCTAGCTCGAAATCTGGGAATTCCCAATGCTGCGCTTTCCGACGAGAATTTGCAAAGCCTTAAAAAATACGATGGACAGCGGGTCTTTTATGCCGTTTCGAACAAAGGCAATGTCATCCTCAAACCGGAAGCGCAGATGACCGCCCAAGAGCGGGAGCTGTTCGCCAAAAAAGAACGCAACACCGGAAAAATCGAAGTGCCCATCGAGAAAATCAGATTGGACAATACCGAGGTTTTGAGCCTTCGCAATGTCGATGCAAGCGACTCCGGACAGCTTTGCGGACCCAAAGCCGCCAACTTGGGGCAATTGAAAAATATGTTTCCTGAAAAAGTGGTCGAAGGCCTGGTCATTCCCTTTGGAATTTTCAGGGAGCATATGAACCAGCCGATGCCAGGGCAATCCGCTTCTTATTGGAAATTTTTGAACACCATGTTCGCCGAAGCGGATAGAATGCGAAAGCAAAGCGTTTCCGAACCCGAGGTCGAAAACTACCAGTTACGGCAGTTGCAGACCCTTCGGGAAGCCATTGCCAAGATGCCATTAAAATCCGCTTTCATCAACGAACTGGAAAAGGATTTCGTGTCCATTTTGGGCAAGCCTCTGGGTGGCATCCCCGTTTTCCTTCGCAGCGATACCAACATGGAAGATTTAGAAGATTTCACTGGGGCCGGACTCAATTTGACCAAGTTCAATGTAGTAGATAAGGAAGCCATTATCAATAGCATCAAGGTAGTCTGGGCATCCCCCTACACTGAACGCAGTTTTAAATGGCGGCAGAAATACCTGCTGAATCCGGAGAATGTATTCCCCTCGATTTTGGTCATCCCTAGTGTTGATGTGGACTATTCCGGTGTATTGATTACCAAAGGCATCAACAACGGTAACGAAAAGGACCTGACCGTCGCCTTTAGCCGCGGAGCAGGCGGAGCGGTCGACGGGCAATCTGCCGAAACCTATACCATATATAATGATGGAGGCTATCGACTGTTGGCACCCGCTCGGGAATCCTCATACAACAGCCTTCCCGCCATCGGAGGCACCGCCAAAAACTCCGCCACCTTCGAGCAATCCGTCCTAAACGAAAAGAATATCGACGAGATTCGGGAACTGGCCAAAACCATCCGAAAAACCCTTCCTAAGGAAACAAAATCCGATTACCAGGGCGCCTACGATGTGGAACTTGGGTTTCAAAATGATAAACTCTGGCTGTTTCAAATCCGTCCTTTCGTAGAAAACAAGAAAGCCCTAAGCTCGGGGTATCTGGAATCGATTACGCCGAAGATTGATACAAAAAAAGAAATTTCACTTTCAACAGAAATGCAATGATGAAAACCCTTACATGCTTTTTGATTATCGTTTTGTGTTCGGCCTTCACCACACTTACGGATTACCCAATTGATGGCTATGAGCGAACCGGCATCAAGCGTCTGAAACGTCTCGAACTGATAAAAAGCGGCGAAATTAAGGATGCTGCTATTTTGCCATCGGGCGCCATGAAATCCTACGACGAAATCGAGCTCAACCTTCTTGCGCGGACAACGGATAGCGTGGCCGCCCTGATGACCGTTGACCAAGACTTTCAAAAAGAAATCAACGGCCTTTTCAAGGGCTTGGACAAAAGCTACTCCCTGACCTTGCTCGATATTTCCGACCCGAACAATGTCCGCTACGC
>JBAUIP010000456.1:0-3764 GCA_049683055.1 Pricia sp. | reverse complement strand
GCCATGACCGAGGCGGCCTTGGAAGAAGATGAAATCGACGCCATCATCGTTGGTACTGGACTAGGTTGTATCGGTGATTCCGAAAAGTTTGTAAGCGATATAATCGACAACGATGAGCAGTTTTTGACCCCTACCCGGTTTATTCAGTCCTCGCACAATACGGTGGCTGGGCAGATTGCGCTGGGAATGGGCTGCAAGGGGCATAATTTCACTTATGTTCACTCCGCCATCTCGTTCGAGTCCGCACTTCTGGATGCCAAAATGCAGTTGGAAAACGGCGAGGCCGATCACATTCTTGTCGGCGGAGTAGACGAACTGGTCGACCATCATGTCAATACGCATCGGCTGATCGGTCATATCAAGCAAGTTCCGGTCGAGACAATGTCGCTCTTGGAATCCGGCACGTCCGGAGCTGTTTTTTCGGAGGGAGCGCATTTTTTTGTGCTATCCGGCGAAAAACGACCCTCCGGTTATTCCGAATTGGTGGCGGTGAAGACGTTCAATACTTTGGATAAAAGTCAAGTAAGCCAAAAAACGGAATCCTTCTTGGCGGAAAACAGGATGGAGGCTGATTCCGTGGATGCCGTAGTTATGGGGCATAACGGTGACATGGACTTTGATGGATATTACGATGTTCTTTCGGATGGACTTTTTAAGGATAAGACCCAAATCTACTTCAAACATCTTTCCGGGGAGTTCGATACAGCCTCTGGATTTGGGTTTTGGTTGGGAAACAAAATCCTGAAACACCAGACCGTTCCCGAAGCGGTTCGTTTGAATTCCGTGATTTCCGATTCGATAGAAACCCTGTTGATTTACAACCAATATCGCGGGGAAAACCATAGCCTCACACTGCTTCGAAAATGCTGAAGCGAAGGGTAGTCAATCCCCTTGGCATTCTACTGCTCCTCACTTTGGCAGTATCCGAGAGATGGGCAGCCATCCCTTGGTGGTGCTACATCCTCGTGGTTTTCGGCTGGTTTTTGATTACGGCTTTCGGTTCATTCTTCATAGGATGGGACTATCACTTGAAATCCCTTCACAGTGACGGAGATATTGCCGAAAATTGGGTATCGATCAGCTTTGACGATGGGCCGCATCCTAAGTTTACACCGAAAGTCTTAAAACTGCTGGAACAACATGGGGCAAAAGCGACCTTCTTTGTTATCGGGCAGCAGGCGGAAAAGCATCCGGATATTGTAAAGCAAATCCTGTTGGAAGGTCATTCCATCGGAAACCACACTTACTCCCATTCCAAAGCCTTCGGATTCTACGGGACAGCGAAGGTCAAGGAAGAACTGGCCCGAACCAAATCAATCGTCAATAAAATCACCGGACTCGAAATGAACCTCTATCGCCCGGCCTTTGGCGTAACCAATCCACAAATCGAAAAAGTGGTGAAGAGTCTCGCTCTGCATTCCATCGGATGGTCCGTTCGCTCCTTAGATACCACATGGCGTTCCGAGAAAGGGATTTTGAGTCGGATAACCTCTACAGTTTCCAAGGGCGATATCATCCTCATGCACGACACCAGCGAAAAATCCGTAGCCGTTTTGGAACAGTTATTGGTATTTTTGCGGCAGCGGGAGTTAAAGTCGGTCACGGTAGAGCGATTGCTCGAAATCAAGGCGTATGCTTAGCACAAATTTTAATTTCAACCCAAAGGCAAAGGGGCTTTCTTTCCGGTTTTTCGGCAGCTCGATTTGGCTCTCGACCCAAGTTGACTGGACCGAAAACTCGAAAGGCTCTACGAAGAAGGCCAAACAGCATTTTAGAAACTCTAGTTTTTTTATCTCTAGCCTGGTATTGTTGTTGTTTGTCCTGTTTTCGACCAATCTTTTCGCCCAAGTTGAAATGACTGCGGCCGAAGCCAATTCCTTAAAAGCCGCGGTCAAAAATCAAGCGGACACCGTGAAAACCATAATTAGCGATTTCACACAGTACAAGCACCTCGATTTTTTATCCGATGACATCGAATCGAAGGGAAAGCTGGCTTTTAGGGCCCCCGACCAAGTGAAATGGGAGTACAACGAACCTTTTAAATACTCCCTGATTTTCAAGGAAGAAACCTTATATATCAACGACGCCGGCAACAAAAGCAATATGGATCTGGGCGGAAACAAGATGTTTACCCAGCTCAATCAACTGATAACGGCAAGCATCAGCGGTAATCTGTTCGATGACGACCAGTTTGCGATTTCCTATTTTAAGGATGCTAATAACAGCTTGGTCAAATTCACGCCGAAAGATGCCCAATTTGCGGAATTTATTAAGGCGTTTCATCTCACTTTCAATCCGGCCGCCGAAGTTATCGAAGTGAAAATGATCGAACCCTCTGACGATTACACCCAAATCGTTTTTAGCGATCGAAAAACGAACCAATCCTTATCCGATGCGGATTTTGCTCAGTAGCCTCTGTGCTTTCGTGTTGTTTGGATGCGTATCCTATCCCAAGAAAAACGGATTTGAAGCCATAGAATCCATTCAAAGGGAACTCTTGAATCCGTATTTTTCTGACACTTCCAGAGATTACGTCTATAAGGCGAACATCGAAGCGTTCGACCGGGCTTTCGGCGGTCTTCTTATCCTGAAAAAACTGGGTGGTGACCATCACCGCATCCTGTTTACCACCGAAATGGGCAACACCCTGTTCGATTTTGAGTTTCTCGGGGATGATTTCCAAGTAAACCGCATCCTTCCGGAAATGGATAAAAAAATCCTGCGGAAAATTCTGAAAAGGGACTTCAAGGCCCTGATAACCGAACATCCTCCCGAGTCACAAACTTTCGACGACGGGATGGATGTCGTTGTCGAGACCGAAATCCTGTCCAAAAAACACTACTTTTACCTTGCTGACGGTCAATTGCAAAAAATAGTGCGCACCGGAAACGGGAAAGAAAAAACCATTTTTCTGTTCACTGAACTTAATCCCGGTACGGCAGGGAAAATCCAGATTTCACATCAGACGTTTCCCCTCAAAATAACACTGAATCAAATATAGCACGATGGTTAAATTATCTGATTCCGTTGGAAGACCTGAAATACGGAAAGCTTCTATCCGTCGAAATTGGGGAAGCAGCATTCGACATATGTCTTAAATAACCCCTATGTTAATCAAAGAATTGTACGAAATAGCATCGTTTACCGAAAACGACGGTTTAGTCGAGGCTGCCGTAAAGCTCAACAAAAATCATAAAGTTTTCAAGGGCCATTTTCCTGGAAACCCCATCATGCCGGGGGTATGCATGGTACAGCTGGTCAAGGAGCTTACGGAAAAAAGCTTGAAGAAAGAGCTATTTTTATCTACCGTTTCGAACGTAAAATTCATGGCCATCATCAATCCCGAAAAAAATGAAACCATTCAGGTGACACTGGCCATTTCGGAGGAAGAAGGATCCATAAGGGTAAAAAACACCGTTTCTTTCGAAGATACCTTGGCACTAAAATTAAACGCTACATTCAAAATTTCTGCTTGACCCATGCAACATAAACTCCTATTGCTTTTCTGGGGATGGACTGCGCTCGCCACCTTTTCCACTGATTTGGCTATGGTAAGGAATGACTACCGTATGGCCAACGGAAACGAGGAAGCCGTCAAAAAATTACACGATAAGTTAACGGCCGTCGGAAAACAGGATGAGGCCGTTCTGGTCGCCTACAAAGGTGCCGTCACCACCATAATGGCAGGATATTCCGAAAGCTTTAAGGATAAAAAAGTACTTTTTAAGGAGGGCAGGGAGCTATTGGAATATGCTGTCGAGACG
>JBAUIP010000455.1:0-17549 GCA_049683055.1 Pricia sp. | reverse complement strand
CCATCGAGGTACCCAGAAAATTACTGAACGATCAGAAAGAATTGTTCGTTTTATTGGATAGCGTGCTGGGTGTCATAGAGGTGAATCCCGTTTATTTTACCGAAAAAACGGCGATTATCAAGGGAGTCGAAGACGGAACCATCATCTTGGCCCAGCCGGTTCCGGGCGCCTATGCCGGCATGCTGGTCAAGGCTTTTCAAGACTCGGTCGGAACGAATTCCGGTTCCGCAAATGCTTTGGGAACCGTGAATTAATTGGATCGATAAACACGCGGTGCTTAAAAGCCACTTCCAAAACCAGGCCTTGTCAAGGTCACTTTGGAAGGACTGACATTCGCCGAAAAAGATAGCCATTCGGGGTCAGGCAACTAATAAGGTTAAGAATTTCAAGGGATGCGAAGTGTCATCGGATATTTTATAAAATACAGTGTCGCGGTCAACGTGGTCATTTTGGCCTTTGTTGTCTTCGGTATCGTGGGTGCGCTTCGAATGAAGTCTTCTTTCTTTCCCCTGATCGATTCGCAGATCATTACCATTACCGTCAATTACCCCGGAGCCGCCCCTCAGGAAATCGAAGAGGGAGTGGTATTGAAAATAGAGGATAATTTAAAGGGATTGGTAGGAATAGACCGGGTCACCTCGACCTCCCGAGAAAACGGCGGAAGCATCACTGTCGAGATCGATCAAGACGAGGATATCGATGTCATTTTGACCGAGGTGAAGAACGCTGTCGACCGAGTACCCAATTTTCCGGGTGGCATGGAACCTCTTGTTGTGGCGAAAGAGGAAGCCGTTCGCCCAACCATCGCCTTTTCGGTCAGTGGGGAGGGTATTTCCCTCGGTACCCTGAAACAGATTGCCCGCCAGATCGAGTATGACCTTCGGGCCATGAAGGGCGTTTCCCAAATCGAGATTACGGGCTACCCAGAAGAGGAAATCGAAATTGCCGTGCGCGAAAGCGATCTGCTGGCCTACAATCTGACCTTTCAGGAAGTAGCGTTGGCCGTGGGGCAGACCAATATTTTGACTACCGGTGGCGATATCAAAACGGACGAAGAAGACTATTTGATTCGCGCCAAGAACCGGTCCTATTACGGCGATGAGCTGAACAATCTGGTGGTACGCTCCGACGAGAGCGGTAATATCGTCCGCTTGAGCGATGTGGCCGAGGTGCGGGACCGCTTTTCCGAGACCCCGAACGCGTCCTATTTTAACGGGAACCTTTCCGTCAATGTTGAGGTCAGCAATACGAATAATGAGGATTTGATTCCCACTTCAGAAAAAATCAATGCCTACGTCGAAAATTTTAATGCGACCCACAATAATGTGCAGCTCGATGTGGTATTCGACTCCGCCATCACCCTGAACCAACGAACGGCGCTGCTCATAGAGAACGGTGCCGTTGGTATTTTGTTGGTGCTCTTGTTTTTGTCCTTCTTTTTGAATACCCGGCTGGCCTTTTGGGTCGCTTTCGGATTGCCTATCGCCTTTTTGGGTATGTTTATGTTCGCAGGTTCATTTGGGGTGACCATCAACGTATTGTCCCTTTTCGGAATGATAATCGTTATCGGGATTTTGGTGGATGACGGAATCGTGATATCCGAAAATATTTACCAGCATTATGAAATGGGCAAGTCGCCGATCCAGGCAGCCATCGATGGGACACTCGAGGTAATTCCGCCAATCATTTCCGCCATTATTACCACCATACTGGCCTTTTCGACCTTTTTGTTTTTGGACAGCCGTATCGGGGAGTTTTTCGGGGAAGTCTCCGTCGTCGTTATCCTCACCCTAGCGGTATCGTTGGTCGAAGCACTCATTATTTTGCCGGCCCACATCGCACATTCCAAGGCCTTGGTACGTGAAACCGAGGAGGAGAAAAAGAACAAGAAAGGAATAGCGCGGTTTTTCGCAAAATTCCGGGTTTACAACGAAAAGGGAGATCAGTTAATGGCCTACCTGCGAGACAAATTTTACAGTCCCGTGCTCCGTTTTATGCTGGGAAACCGATTTTTGGTGTTCTCCATTTTTGTGGGACTTCTGATAGTAACGATTGCCTCGGTAGCGGCCGGGGTGGTCAGGCTCACAATTTTCCCCAGTATCGCCAGTGACCGGGTGTCCATCGAGCTTTTGATGCCAGAGGGGACAAATCCGGCAATCACCGATTCGGTCATTACCCGAGTGGAGAAGGCCGTTTGGAGGGTCAACGAAGATTTTACGGAACGGCAGACCGAGGGCAAACAGGTGGTGGAAAACGTTATCAAGCGGGTAGGTCCAGGGAATAACAAAGCGTCGTTGAGGGTCAATTTGCTTCCTGGGGAGGAAAGGGATGCACCGTCCCCGGAGATTACGAACGCCATCCGCGAGGAAGCGGGCGCTGTTTACGGGGTGGAGCGGCTAACCTATGGATCGGGAGGTAATTTCGGGGGAAGTCCAGTCTCCGTGGCCCTGTTGAGCAACGATAACGACGAGCTGGAAGCAGGCAAGACCGAACTGCGGAATTATTTGGAAAACAATCCGAAATTGATGGACGTGACGGACACGGATCCCGAGGGCATCAAGGAAATCGATATCACCCTGAACAACAACGCTTTTGCCTTGGGCCTCAACCTGCAGACCGTGATGCAACAGGTACGCTCCGGATTTTTCGGGACGCAGGCGCAGCGTTTCCAAAGGGGGCAGGATGAAATTCGCGTTTGGGTACGCTACAACCGCGACAACCGCTCATCGATTACCGATCTTGATGATATGCGGATACTGACCCCGTCGGGGCAGCGGGTGCCGTTCGGCGAGATTGCATCCTACACCATCGCCAGGGGCGATGAATCCATCAGCCATTTGGACGGTCAGCGCGAAATCCGGGTCGAGGCCGACCTAGAAGACCCCAACGAAAGTGCCACGGACATCCTCTTTGACATACAGAACAATTTTATGCCGGAGCTGTTGGCGAAATATCCTACTTTATCCGTGTCGTACGAGGGCCAAAACCGCGAGGCGGAGAAACTGTCCAGTTCGGCCAACAAGGTTTTCCCGGTCATCCTCTTTCTTATTTTTGCGGTCATCGCCTTTACGTTCCGCACTTATAGCCAGCCGTTACTGCTACTGTCGATGATTCCTTTTAGTATCATTGGAGTCGCGTGGGGGCACTGGCTGCATGGTTTTCCGATCAATGTATTATCCGCTTTGGGTATCATCGCGTTGATAGGTATCATGGTCAACGACGGACTGGTCTTGATAGGAAAATTCAATTCTTTTTTGCGGGACGGAATGAAATTCGACGAAGCACTTTATGAAGCCGGCCGTTCCCGTTTTAGGGCGATTTTTCTGACTTCCCTAACCACTATTGCCGGTCTGGCGCCCCTATTATTGGAGGAAAGTCGGCAAGCCCAATTTTTGAAGCCGATGGCGATTTCGATTTCCTACGGGATAGGCATCGCGACCGTGCTCACCCTGTTGATGTTGCCGTTGCTTTTGTCCATGACCAATACGACCAAAACTAGGATAAAATGGCTTCGTACCGGAAAGGATATCAATAAGGAAGAGGTAGAAAGGGCCATCAAGGAAAAACGGAACGAGGCGGAAATCGGTGGAGAGCTGAGCGACCTTTCCAACCAAAGTGCGAACGGCAGCGATAATGGAAGTGCGACATCCCAACCTGAAACCAAGGAACTGGAAAAATCGAGTCAGGACTGAAACAGGGTAAAAGGCGCATTTGATGATGGCGCATCCTAAGCTTGACCGGACCTTAGAAGAGACCAACAACATGAAAGAATATTTAAGGGCATCCCTTAAAATCCTATTGATAACGACCATTACCATTAGTGGGGCATCGGCCCAAGACGAAATGCTCTCCAAAGAAGAGGCTGCCACTTTGGCCTTGGAGAACAACTTCGGAATCCGCGTCGCCCGCAATCAGGTTGAGATTGCCGAAAACAATCAGGGCATCCTGAACTCCGGATACCTTCCTTCCGTGATTGCCGATGCCGGCGCAAACTACAATCGTGACGATTCGACCATCGAATTCCCCGGTCAGCTCATCGACGACGGCACCCCGCGTGAGGATGTTGAAATCGAAAAAGCCGAGGCCCAGCGCTACAATTCCACCATCAACGTGAATTACACACTTTTTGATGGGCTGGGCAGGCTCTATAACTACAAACGGCTTAAAGAGCAGTATCAACTGAGCGAACTGCAGGCCCGCGAGACCATCGAAAATACCATGCTGCAGTTGTTCAGCGTGTACTTCGAGGTGGCCCGGTTGACCGAAAACAGGAATGTGCTGCAACAGACCTTGGAGATTTCGGCCCAACGTATCACCCGGGCGGAGTATTCCTTCGAATACGGGCAGAACACCAAGCTCGATATCCTGAACGCACAGGTCGATGTGACCAATGATAGCATCAATCTGCTGAACACCGAGCAGCAATTGGAAAACACGAAACGCGACCTGAACGTGGTGCTGAACCAAAACTTGGATACCGGTTTTGAAGTCGATACGTTAATACAGTTCATTCCCCGTTTGCAGCTCGACGAGCTGATCGAACAGGCCGCTCGGAACAACGTGGCCATTTTGCAGACCGAACGGAATCTAACCATCAACGAATACGATATTAAAGTAGAACGGTCGGGTTACTTGCCCAATGTCGACCTGAACGGCACCTACGGGTGGAACCTGAACCAGAGTGCGGCCTCGGCCTTTTTTCCGGGAACCAATAATACTACCTGGAATTTTGGCCTCGGTGCCAGCCTGACCTGGAACCTTTTCGACGGGGGCGGAACCACGGTAAGGGTCAGGAACGCTAAAATCGCCTATGAAAACCAAGAGCTGCTGCAAGAACAGATCGAGTTGGAAGTCGCGCGCGATATCGCCAATGCACTAGCCATTTACGAGAACCGGCTGAACATCTTTCGGATACAGGAACAGGCCGTAATCACCAACCAGAACAACTTCGAGCGCTCCGAAGAACAATTCAAGCTGGGGCGCATTACTTCCATCGAATTCCGGCAGGCGCAGATCAATCTTTTGAATGCCCAGACCAATAAGAACCTCGCCAAATACGATGCTAAATTGGCTGAATTGCAGTTGTTGCAGCTTACAGGTCAGCTTTTGAACGTGCAGCTTTAAATCGGAAAATGCTTTTTATCTTTAGGCCCATACGAAAGTATGTTGGGTCATAGTCCCCTTCATCGAAATTTAAAAATCCATGTCAAAAATCAATATCGGAATTGTAGGAACGGGCTCTATCGTGGATACCTATAAGAAGTGTATCGACGAGATAGAGGAAGCAGAACTGGTCGCCCTATACACCAAATCCTCGACCAGAATCCCCGAAGTGGAAAAAGAATTCGGCGTGCCGGTTTTTAGTTCAATGGATGCCTTTTTGCAAAAGGACATCGATTTGGTCTGTGTCTGCAACGAAAGTGGTCGGCATGGCGAGGCTATCAAGGCGGCGGCCCGCGCCGGGAAGCACGTATTGAGCGAAAAGCCTTTGGAAACAACGCCCGAAAAAATCGATGAGGTCATCGAGGTCTGTCGGGCCGAGGGCGTAAAACTAGGCTGCACCCTACAGAACCGCTGCGGTTCCGATTACCGGCAAGTCGCGGAGGCGGTCCACTCCGGAAAATTGGGCAAACTGCTGATGGGTAACGCCCATATCGACTGGTACCGTCCCGAAAGTTACTACGCGGATAGTGATTGGAAGGGCACGAAAGAATTTGACGGGGGAGCGGCCTTAATCAATCAGGGCATCCATACCATTGACCTATTGCTGCACTTGATGGGCTCGGTCGGCTCCGTCTTCGGAAAAGTGGATACGCTGGTGCACCCTATCGAAGGAGAGGATGTTGCGGCGGCACTATTGAACTTTAAGAACGGCGCCATAGGAAATATCACCGCCGGTACCGCGCTCTACCCAGGATATCCCGAACGCATTGAAATCTTCGGCGAAAAGGGAAGTGTTCTGATGGAAGGCGGAAAAATTAAAGCTTGGAACTTGAAAAAGATATCCGTTTCCGAGACGCCGGCCCAAGAAACATCCTCACAAAACATAGGTTCCGAAGAAGTCAGTAGAAGCAGTAATCCCGAAGAACAGGGTACCTCCGAAGAAAATGGAGAAAGCGGCGCCTGCGACCCCACCGCAATCGGCTACGCTAACCATAAAGAGGTCATCGCGGACATGATTGAGGCGATACGGAACAATAGTGCCCCAATGGTCGATGGTCGGGAAGCCCGTAAAGCGGTAGCGGTCATCAATGCGATCTACGAATCTTCAAAACAGGGGAAGCTAATTTCTTTGTAAGCGATATCCCGTGCGTTTATAGTCCAATATCGAAGTGCTATATTTCAGTCGATTCACTGCGCATAGGTGTTGTGGAATTGCGATTTTTATCATTTCCTGAAAAATATACGGTACAAATCTAAAGTCCTCTATATTTTGACTGGAAATTGAATTAAATCATTACATTTAGCAGGTATTAACTCAAAAAGCATACTATGAAAAAATTCTACTACGCCTTTTTTATCACATTCTTATGCTGCTCGTGGGCCAGTGCCCAAGTGATTTACAGCGACCAATTTGAGGGTACGCTGACGACCGACTCCAACGATGCGTACGACATAAGTCTCGAAAACGGAAACCTTGTAATCGATGGTAATGGTACGGCCGGCGCTTTTAATGCGTTCGAATACAGGGCTCATACAGAGGGTGATTCCGTTACTTTTGATATGGCGGCAAGCCCACAAATTTTTATTAGGGCCAAGGCGAACGGTCCCGGAGTACTACGGATAGACGCTAAGGATGCCGCAGGATTCGTCACCAACCTATCGGCGAAGACCGCTTCGCTTACGGAGGATTACGCTATTTACAGCTTGGACTTCTCCGATTCCTTCAATGATGGCGGTTTTGGCGGAAGCCCTTGTACCGCTGCAACTGCACCCTGTCCCGTTAATCCTTCGGAGATAGCAAGCCTGGTATTTTTCGTGGACGATGCGACCGGCGGTTATGCCGGAACCATCGAAATCGATTGGATTTCAGTAGGTGAACCATTGGAAGAGGATGAGGAGCCGGAGGCCGACCTTCTGTATAGTGATGAGTTCGAAGATATTCTCACAACGGAATCGAATAGTGCCTACGACGTAAGTCTCGAAGACGGAAATCTCAGAATCGAAGGGAACGGTACGGCAGGTGCCTATAATGCTTTTGAATATGGGGCCCATGCTGCTGGTGAGGCTATCACCTTCGATATGTCTTCAAGTCCACAAATTTTTATTAGAGCGAGGGCCGACGGTCCAGGAATATTACGTGTCGATGCGAAAGATGCTTCGGGGTATGTGACCAATGTTTCGGCCAACTACGCCTCGCTTACCGAAGGCTTTGCCATCTACACCCTCGACTTTACCGGTGATTTCAATGATGGAGGATTTGGCGGAAGTCCTTGTACACCTGAGGATGCACCCTGTCCCGTTAATCCTGCTGAGATAGCGAGCTTGGTATTTTTCGTGGATGATGCGACCGGCGGCTATGCCGGCACTATCGATATTGACTGGATTTCAGTCGGAGAGCCTTTGGAAGTGGAGCAGACCGTACTCTTGTATAGCGACCAGTTCGAAAATTCCTTGACTACAAGTTCCAACGAAGCCTATGCCGTCTCTTTGGTCGATGGAAATCTCAATATTGTCGGTAACGGTACCGCTGGGCCCTATAACGCCCTTCAATACTGCTTGCACGATATGGGCGAATTGAACATTTATGACCTGAGCGCCGCTCCGATTTTATACATCAAGGCCAAGGGTACCGATTCCCCCTCATTGCGCATTGATATTCTTGACGAAGATGGTTTCGTGACTAATCTTCAGGCTAACGCCGCTATCTTAAACGAGGACTATGGCATTTATACTTTGGATTTCGAGGGAGATTTCCTGGATGGAGGGTTTGGTGGCACGCCTTGTGAAGCGGCCGATGCGCCTTGTTCCGTAGATGCTACCAAGGCATCCCATCTTTTGCTTTATGTGAACGATGCCGCGGGAGGGTATGACGGTGTCATCGATATCGATTGGCTTTCCTTTGGCGAACCACTTGAGGATATCGAAGCGCTTCCAGCAGGCAAGAACATTCGTTACAATCAAGTAGGATACCACCTGAACCGGGAAAAACTGATCAATCTCACTTCGGAAACAGATTTTGATCCTTTACCCTATACCGTTGTAGATGCCAACGGGGAAACCGTTGCGTCGGGAACCACATCGGCAACCCAACTTTGGGCGGAATCCGCAGAATACGTCGCCACCATAGACGTCAGTGAAATTGCCTCCGAGGGAAGCTACACCATCACCGTCGACGAAAAGGAAGCAACCTTCAGCGTTAGTGAAAACGTATACGAGACCCTGAACGAAGCCGCCTTCAAGTACTATTATTTCAACCGGGCTTCTACCGAAATTACGGCACAGTATGGTGGGGAATATGCCAGGGCTTTGGGCCTACCGGATCAGGAAGTGCTGGTACACCCATCCGCGGCCTCCGATGAGCGCCCTGCCGGTACGGTCATCTCCGCGCCCAAGGGATGGTACGACGCCGGTGACTACAACAAGTATATTGTCAACAGCGGAATCAGTACCTACACGCTCCTAGCCGCCTTCGAACATTATCCGAGCTATTTCGAAAGCAAGGCCTATGACATCCCCGAGACGACTAACAATTTGCCGGATGTACTGGATGAAGTAAAGTGGAACCTCGACTGGATGCTAGCTATGCAAGACCCGAACGATGGCGGAGTATACCATAAGCTGACGGGATTGAATTTTCAGGGTATCATCATGCCATCGGAATATACTGCCGAACGCTATGTCGTTCAAAAATCCACAGCGGCCGCCCTCAACTTTGCCGCCGTAACCGCGGTAGCCTCGCGAATTTATGAGGAGTACGAGGACCAGTTACCTGGATTTAGCGCACAACTGCTCGCCGCCTCCAGAAGGGCCTACGATTGGGCAGTACAAAATCCGACAGCATACTACCAACAGCCGGAGGATGTATTTACCGGAGAGTACGGTGATAACAACGTAACCGATGAATTCCAATGGGCCGCCGTAGAGCTTTTGATCACCACCGGAGAGGAGAATTACGCCGACGCCGTTGACGTCAGCGCCATAGGTGGCGGGATTCCCTTCTGGGGATATACCGCGCCCTTGGCCCTAGTCTCCATCGCAGCCCATGCCGATCAACTATCCGACGATTTGGATGTAGAAGCCGCCAACGCAAAATTGCTGGATACTTCCAACGGATTAAAGGACAAGGTCAACAACTCCGCCATGAGAGTAGCCATGGGAACCGGTGATTTTAACTGGGGAAGTAACGGGCAGGCCGGGAACCAACTGATGCTGTTGTTGATGGCCTACCAGATCAGTGACGACGAGAGCTTTCTCGATGCCGCCTTTACCGCTTCCGATTATCTTGTGGGTCGTAATGCGACGGGATATTCCTTTGTGAGCGGTTTTGGTGACCAACCCATGAACAACCCGCACCATAGGATTTCGGAGGCGGATACGGTGGAAAATGCCGTACCCGGAATGATTGCCGGCGGCCCACATTCCGGTCAACAGGATGGTTGTCCCGGTTACCCGAGCAATGAGCCTGCAAGATCGTACGTAGATACTTGGTGTTCCTATTCCACGAACGAGGTGACCATCAACTGGAACGCCCCGCTGTTCTATGCGACGGCAGGACTTTATCTGACCCTAGAGCAAAACCCGGTGGAAGAGGAAGAAGAAGCCGAGGAAGAAGAAGTATCCGTACTTGATAAACTTCTTAAATTGTATCCCAATCCATTCATTAACGACCTGAACGTCGACCTTGGCGATATGACCGAAGTAAACATAAAAGTATTCAGCTTGGATGGCAAATTGATGATTTCCAAAAACCTTGAAACCGCAACGCCCATGGATGCGACTTCGCTTCCAGGAGGTATATATTTGTTGCAAGTGGAAGCGGACGGCCGAAAGTTCACTGCAAAAATTGTGAAGCAGTAGGGTCTGCAATATTGCAAATAGCATCTTGAATTCACTCATTTTTGAGTTCCATCGCTACGGCCATGGAACTCAAGAGTGAAAGATGCTTGCGGAATTCAATCCATTGACATGTTCGAACATTTTTTTCAATGTCCCTATTGTTGGGAAGAAATCTCCATGCTGATGGATCCGTCCGTTAGCAAACAGACTTATGTCGAGGATTGCGAGGTCTGTTGCAATCCCATCGAGGTGACGGCGGAATTTGCGAATTCGGAATTGGTCGGTTTTCAGGCCCGGGATATTGAGCAGTAATTCCGGTCGCAACGAAGGTGATGATTGATCCACCAGACATTGATTCGCAGCATAGTTCGAAAACGACGATAAGCGAAACTTATAATTGTTGAGATTAGCCGATGTTGGCTGAAATTCTCTTTGCCTTAGCTTTCTTTCTGCCGTGATTTGCGGTAGACCGATAAAAGTTTAGCAGAGAAAAATAACCCTTTTAACTTAGACCCCTATTCCACGACTTCATCCTAAAATATTGTTTCTGTTCCAAAAGAATTTTGAGGTCGATCGTTTTGAAAATCCGTAGCTACTTCAGTCTACAATTTCGATTTTCCCCCCGAAAAGTTTGTCCGAATCCACACTTTTTGGATTGCCATAAACGTAGATGGAACCTCCGGCCCTGACCTTGGCCTTGACCTTTTCAGAAGCTTTGATATCGGCCCGCCCGCCCGCGTTGACCGAAACAGTTGTCTCATCGGTTGCGAGTTTTTTATTATAGGCTTTTCCGCCGGTATTGACCATAACCTCCTGCTCTCGGACCGAGCCTGTCAAGGTAACCTCACCGCCGGTGACGGCCCTGGTATATAGATTATCCGAATCAATTTCTAGTTCGATTTTTCCACCTTCCTGGGCCCTGATGTCCATTCGATCACCTTTTACGACCTCATCGGACCTAATTTTGGCATTCTCGTTGGCATCGATTAGGGTCAACGCCTCAGTATAATATAAAGTCGCCTTGGCCTCATCGCCTTGCAAAAATTCATCGAACTCCATTTTTATTTTGAGCAGTCCTCCATCGTTGTCGATTTCCACCTCGTCCTTTTCATCGCCCGTGATAACCACTTTGTTCTCGCTGCCCTTGACCAAGGTCACGATGATGCGGTCGTAGGCCTTGAGTTCGGTAAAGCTTTCGAGTTCCTTAGTATTCGCTTTCTGTGCCAGTACCGCACCTGATAAAAGTAGGGCAATGGCCAGTAATCCTGATTTTTTCATTTCTAGAGTGTTGATGTTACGATTCCCGACGCGGCCCGATGATCGAGAACCTTGGTCCGTAAATCAATTCCGGGCGCGCACAGGGTCAAATGTAGTATTTTTAAGGATGCACTTTCTGTGGGATAATCCTTTCAGCGCGAGCCGTTTTTTAGGCTATTTTTTAGGGTGGATGAGCGGAATTGAAATTATGATGTATTTTAGCTAAAATTAACTTTATGAATACCAAAATCAGCATCCAGATAGGCAAAATAGTCATGCTTGCCTGTTTAATAGGGATAGTATTTACTTCCTGTAAAACCCAAAAACAAGTTCCGGATCAGCAAACGGCCAAGAAAATGGTTCGGGAAGAACCGGTCGCGGAAAATACCGATACTGCCATGGCGGGAGAAGAGGAAGCCAGCGAGGAAGATTCGTTACCGAGCGACACCCCATCCGAGGGATATACCGAAGAAATTCCCGAGACCGATGTCACTTTCGAGATGGTTTTGTTGCCGGAAGGAAGCTTTACCATGGGCAGTCCCGAACCGGAGGCCAACCGCCGACCGGATGAAGGGCCCCAAAAGGAAGTCTCGGTGGATGCCTTTTACATTGGCAAATACGAACTGACCTGGGAAGTGTTCGAGCTATTTTTCAAACAGAACAAGGATATTTTCGTCAAGTTGAGCGATGATAAGGTCATGAAAATCGACGCGATAACCCGACCGAGCCCGCCCTACGAAGATCCGTCGTACGGCATGGGAAAAGAGGGGTTTCCGGCGGTCAGCATGTCCGCCTATTCCGCTTTGGTCTTCTGCAAATGGCTCAGTACGGTGACCGGAAAGTTCTACCGGCTTCCTACCGAGGCCGAGTGGGAATATGCCGCGAGGGCCGGTACCCAGACCGCTTATAGTTTCGGCGATTCCGTCGACGACTTGGATGCCTATGCCCTCTACTATAAGAATTCCGATAACGCCTATAAAAAAGTGGGCACCAAAAAACCGAATCCGTGGGGCCTTTACGACATGCATGGCAACGTGGCGGAGTGGACACTGGACGAATATAAAGAGGATGCCTACGCCATCACCGATAGCGAAAATCCATGGGTGATTCCCACCGTGATACATCCGCGGGTGATCCGTGGCGGTTCGTGGGACGATGATGCGGACAAATTGCGCTCTGCGGCACGAACGGCATCCAGCTTAAAACAGCAAAAGAGGGATCCCCAAATTCCCAAAAGTTTCTGGTGGTTTACCGATTCGAACTACGTCGGATTTCGGTTGGTCAGCCCCAAGAAACAGCTCACTCCCGAAGAAATGGACCAGTTCTGGGCCACGGTTTTGGACGAATAATTTCGCCGGTATCCTTTGTTGAAAAATCCTTAACTTTAGTACCTGTTTTTCGATGGATTGCTATAAAAAAGAAGAATGAAATAAAATATTGCCATAATTCAATTTCTATCCCCAGAAAATACCTTCAATAAATGGACATCCTAAAAACCCTTTATGACGAAATTATCGGTTTTCTGGGTATCGGAAATGCTTGGGAAATCCTGAAGGAAGGGGATTACAGCGTGCTCCTAACATATGATGGCTTTACTGCATTTATCCTACCGATCATTCCCCTATTGGTGCTATTGGAGTTTATTCTCGGTCTTGTCTATAAAAAGCCCCAGACCAAGGTCTATAAGGTCACATTTCTTATCTATATATTCAATCGGTTCGTAGGCCGATTTTTGGCCATTGCGATGGTCGTGTTGATTATCGGTTGGCTGCAGCCCTATGCGCTTATCCAGACCTCACCTACTTGGTACTGGTTCATCTATGGCTATATCGTTTGGGAATTCGGCCATTTTCTGTATCACTATTGGGGCCACAAAGTGCGTTTGTTCTGGTGCCTGCACTCCACTCACCATACCCCCGAAAACATGAACCTTTCCGTGACCTACGCGCATTTTTTTCTCGAGGCGCCCTATGCGGATACCATTAGGACCACGGTGTGCATCTTAGCGGGAGTCGAACCCGCCATGCTGTTCGCCATTATGTTCATCGACGGTACGTATGGCGCCTTCATACATGTCGGTGAAAATTTGATGAAGGACGCCCGGTTCGGTGCCGTGGGCAAGTACATGCTGACCCCATCCCACCATCGGGTGCACCACGCCAGAAATCCATTGTATATCGATACCAATTTCTGTAATCTGCTAAATATATGGGACCGCGTGTTCGATACCTATCAGGAGGAGAAAAAGGAGGAAAAGATAGAGTACGGCATTACTCGCCCCGTAGATTCGGGTAACTTTATGGATGTTTATTTCGGGGAATTCGTGGCTCTGGCCAAGGATGTCTGGAACGCTCCGGGCCTCAAAAACAAACTTCTTTATATTGTGATGCCACCCGGATGGAGCCATACAGGAGACCATAAGACCGCCAAAATTATTCGCGAGGATTATTTGGAGGAGAAATCGGTAGTCAGTTCCAACTAGGGATTAAATAACAAAATTCCAATAGAAACCCTTGGGCGGATTACAGCGTTCTGGGCCTGTCCGTTTTCCTGATATTTTGCCTGTAGGAGATTGGAAACGGACTTTGGACGGAGTGCAATCGAGTCGTGACAGTCCTTTTTCAAGGGATGTTTTTTAAGGAATGGATATTTAAGGATATTGCCGATATTTCCGTTAAAAACAAATTTTATATTTAATTTAAAGCACCTAAAAAAGGTACATAGTCATTAATCCAATCCATAGAACATGAAATCCTCAAGAAGATCTTTTATCAAGAAAACCGCCGTGGCGGGTACCGGCGTGATTGCCGCCCCTACGATAGTCTCCGCCAACGTTTTCGGCGCCAACGACCGTATCAATGCGGCGGTGCTGGGCATCAACGGGCGGGGCAAGAACCATATCTCCAGCCTGATGGAGCTGGAAAACGTACGCGTCGCCACCCTCTGCGACCCCGATATGAACCTGTTGGAAGCACAAAAAAAGGAATTCAAGGAAAAATACGATCAAAAGGTTTCGCTCGAGCAAGACCTTCGTCGAGTTTTCGACGACAAGGATATCGACGTGGTCAGCATCGCTTCGCCGAACCATTGGCATGCGCTGTCCGTTATCTGGGCCTGCCAGGCCGGCAAGGATGTCTACGTCGAGAAGCCCGGATCGCACAACATTTGGGAAGGCCGCAAGATGGTCGAGGCAGCGAATAAGTACGACCGGATCGTACAGCACGGAGTCCAGCTGAGAAGCTCCCCCGCCGTCAACGAGGCCATCGGCCTGTTGCGCGACGGCTATATCGGACGGATCTATATGGCACGTGGACTGGTCTTCCGATGGAGGCCCAGTATCGGCGACAAGGGCACCTCGCCCGTGCCCAAAGGTATCGATTACGACCTGTGGACCGGCCCTGCACAGAAACGGCCCTTCACCGAAAACCTTGTACACTACAACTGGCACTGGCATTGGGACTATGGCAATGGTGACGTTGGCAACCAAGGCATCCATGAAACCGATCTCTGCATGTGGGGGTTGGATGTGGGACTTCCCACGAAAATTACCTCCATGGGGGGCAAATTCCTGTGGGACGATGCCAAGGAAACGCCCGAGGTGCTCACCTCGACCTATAACTATCCCGAGGAGAACAAGATTATTCAATTCGAGGTGCGGCCCTGGTGCACCAACACCGAGCAGGGTGTCACTGTCGGCAATATTTTCTACGGCGAGAAGGGAATCTTGGTCGTGGATGGCTACAACAAGTATAAAACCTTTATGGGACAAGATCGCACTCCCGGCAAATCCGGCGACGATGGAGGAAAAGAAGCTTCAGGAATGGATCGCGGAGCGGGAGGCACCACCGGGCATTTCGCCAATTTTATTGAAGCGGTCCGCAAGCATGACAAGAGCATTTTGAACGGTCCCGTTGAGACGGCCCACCTGTCCTCCGGCCTGGCGCACCTCGGGAACATCGCCTTCCGTTTGGGCAAGGTATTGGACTTCGACCCAAAAACGGAGAAGTTCGTGAACGACCCCGAGGCCGATAAAATGCTGACCCGCGAATATCGCGAGGGGTTCGCGGTTCCTCAAAGTGTGTAGGATGGAATTAACTTCATTAATTTAAATCAAATATGAGATACATTTTGTTAATGTTCATCACGGTTCTAACTGGCAGTCCTGCCGTTTGGGCCCAATCAGAAAAACCAGAGATTCAGGTAAAAGAAAACAAAGCCGAAAAAAAGGTCGATGTACTGGTCGGCGGTGAACTTTTTACCTCTTACATCTATCCCGACAACATCAAAAAACCGGTGCTGTGGCCCGTGATGTCCCCTGATGGCCATGTGCTGACCCGTAGCTATCCTATGGTCAATAAGGCTGGCGACCGTACTGACCATCCCCATCATGTTGGGGTCTGGCTGAACTACGGCGATGTCAACGGACTGGATTTTTGGAACAATTCCGAAGCAATTCCCCCAAAGGATAAGGATGGATACGGTACCATTTACCACCAATCCATCGAAAATACCAAAAGCGGAAAAGGCGAAGCATCCCTTACGACCACCGCGGTCTGGAAATCACCGGAAGACAAGACCTTGCTCAAGGAAAAAACGGAATTCGATTTCATAGCGATGGACGAAATACGCATTATCGACCGTACGACCACCTTGACCGCCGCCATCGATGAGGTGAAATTCACCGATAATAAAGAAGGCATGTTCGCCATTCGGGTGGCGCGCGAACTTGAACTGCCCTCCGATGAACCCACGGAACTAATGGATTCCCGCGGCAATGTGACCAAAGTGGAAAAAATGGACAATACCGATGTCAAAGGCGACTACAGGAGTTCGGAAGGAATAGAGGGTGGAGAAGTTTGGGGCACACGTGCCGAATGGATGAAACTATCCAGCGAAATTGAAGGGGAAGTGGTTTCCCTTGTGATTATAGATAATCCCACGAACCCTGGTTATCCTACCTATTGGCACGCTCGGGGGTACGGACTGTTCGCGGCCAATACGCTCGGCCAAAAAGTATTTTCCGAAGGGAAAGAAGAAATGAACTTCAGCCTGAAAAAGGGTGAATCCGTCACCTTTAGATATAGGTTGGTGGTGGCCGGAGAAAATTTGACCGATGAGCGGATCAACGAATTGGCGGAGGGGTATGCCGAGCTATAATGCGTTTCGCATTCCAATTTTATTCCGAAATTCAACTCACAAGTACTTGATGCGTTCAACCCAATTGTTTATGAAAAAATTTATTCTCCTTGCCACCCTTTTGATTGCGACAATCGCATCCGCACAAAAAAATTACACGCTCTCCGACACAAGTACTTTGGCCATCGACGGCAGCTCTACACTGCACGACTGGACGGTCACCGCCAATTCGATGGAAGGTAGCATTGCCCAGAAAGAAGACGGGAGTATGGTCGATTTTTCTGTGCTTGTAGAAGATATCGAAGGGGATAGGGCCGAAGCCATGAACAGCAAAATGCACGACGCCCTGAAAAAGGAAGCCCACCCAAAGGTGTCCGTTTCCGTTTCCGGCTTGGACACTTCCGCCAGTGGGAAACAGGATTTGAAGGCAACCCTGACCATCGCCGGCGTTGAAAAAGAAACGACCATACCCGCTACGGTCTCCCAAAAGAACGGGCAACTTCAGATTGCCGGAGAGAAAAAAATCGTACTTCAAGACTATGATATCGAGCCGCCCACTGCTATGTTCGGTACTATCGTAGTCGGTGATGAAGTAACCGTAAGATTCGATTTGATGTTCGAAAATCAATGAGATGGGCTTCGTTGGGGTCGAGCAGCATATTGATTTATCCCATTTTATAATAGTATCTTCAGATTTATAATACGCCTTCATATCTTAATTCTGTTTAATAAAGTGATCAAAAAGCTAAACAAAATTTCATTTGAGCTAAAATAAATGCCACGGTTGGTCTAGGTTCGCAGTCCTATTCTTAATTCTTCCAATCGGCACGGCATGAAAAGAACACTACTGCTATCCCTATTTATCTTTACGAACACCTTCCTTGTATCGGCACAGGAACGTGAAATTTCAGGAACGGTTACCGCTGACGATGGTACGGGTCCTTTCTTGGGCGCCACAGTTTTGGTCAAGGGCACCAGCCTCGGCACCACCACCGATATGGACGGTGCTTACACCATAAGCGTCCCTCCTGAAAACGATACCTTGGTCTTTTCGGCCATTGGGGTGGAGACCCTCGAGGAGGTCATCGGCGGCCGGACGACCATCGACGTACAGCTCGCCACCAAGACTACTGAACTGAACGAGGTGGTCATCACGG